>NZ_VSZO01000020.1 GCF_008312935.1 Roseiconus lacunae
AACCAAAGGGCTTTTAAAAAAATGGCGAGACCTACTTTCACGCTGGTGGGCACTATCATCGGCTCGGAAAGCTTAACTGCTGTGTTCGGGATGGGAACAGGTGGGACCTTTCCGATATGGTCGCCAAAAGACCGCATGAGAGATATTTCGCCCAGCATGCGGCCGGTTGTTTGGTAATGGCAGTTCTTACGGGAATCGGCGATTGATTTCGAGCAACATGACAGGATCATGAGTGCGGGATATCGATGGCCAATCCTTCGTCCGTTAGTACCGGTTAGCTGAACACGTTACCGTGCTTACACATCCGGCCTATCAACCAGGTCGTCTTCCTGGGGACTTACGCGATTGCTTACGAAACCTAATCTCGAGGCGGGCTTCACGCTTAGATGCTTTCAGCGTTTATCCTTTCCGAAGTTAGCTATCCAGCCGTGCCGCTAGCGCGACAACTGGTACACCAGAGCTTCGTCCAACTAAATCCTCTCGTACTAAAGTTGAATCCTCTCAAGTTTCGAACGCCCACGGCAGATAGGGACCGACCTGTCTCACGACGGTCTGAACCCAGCTCACGTACCACTTTCATTGGCGAACAGCCAAACCCTTGGGAGCTTCTACACCCCCAGGATGTGATGAGCCGACATCGAGGTGCCAAACCGCATCGCCGCTGTGGACGCTCGGATGCGATAAGCCTGTTATCCCCGGAGTACCTTTTATCTGATGAGCGATAACCCTTCCATTCGGGATTACCGGATCACTAAGGCCAACTTTCGTTCCTGCTCGACTTATGGGTCTCGCAGTCAAGCACACTTTTACCTTTACGCTCTACGCCTGATTGCCGACCAGGCTGAGTGTACCTTTGCACTCCTCCGTTACTCTTTGGGAGGAGACCGCCCCAGTCAAACTGCCCGACTGACACTGTCCTTTGCCTGGATTCACAGGATCAAAGTTAGAATTAAAATATGACCAGGCTGGTATTTCAACAACGGCTCCTTCGACACTGGCGTGCCGAGATCAAAGCCTCCCAGCTATCCTACACAAGACATATCTCAACCCAATATCAGCCTACAGTAAAGGTTCACGGGGTCTTTCCGTCTAACCGCGGGTACGTGGCATCTTCACCACGACTACAATTTCACCGGGTCGGTGGTTGAGACAGTGCTGAATTCGTTACGCCTTTCATGCAGGTCGGAACTTACCCGACAAGGAACTTCGCTACCTTAGGACCCTCATAGTTAGGGCCGCCGTTTACTGGGGCTTCGGTCGCTTGCTTCTCTTACGATAACAATCTTCCTTAACCTACCAGCACCGGGCAGGCGTCAGTCTCTATACATCCACTTGCGTGTTAGCAGAGACCTGTGTTTTTGATAAACAGTCGATACAGCCGATTTTCTGTGGCCTCCGTCAGCGTGAACCAATGGAGGCGCCCCTTATCGCGAACTTACGGGGCCATTTTGCAGAGTTCCTTAACCACCGTTCTCCCGAGCGCCTTAGAATTCTCATCTCGCCTACCTGTGTCAGTTTTAGTACGGTCAGTTGCTTAACCTAGCAGCTTTTCTTGGACGTCCTTCCAATGACTTCGAGAACTTGAACGCTCTCGAGCTATGCCTTGTCTTACGCGGGTGATTTAATCCCCACCGACTCAGCTTTCGCTACGGACATTTCTATTCGTACCGCTCACTTTCTGGACGCCGTCCCTGCATCGAATACACAACCGGCGAAGGAATATTGACCTTCTGTCCATCGTCTACGCCTTTCGGCCTCGACTAAGGTACCGGCTAACCCTGGGCGGAATTACCTTCCCCAGGAAACCTTAGGCTTTCGGCGAACAGGATTCTCACCTGTTTTATCGTTACTCATTCCGGCATAATCACTCGATGACCCCGACACCACTCGTTTCCGTATGGCTTGTATCTGATCATCGACGCTCTCCTACCGCTCTAGTAAACTAGAGCCCGCTGCTTCGGTGTCATACTTACTCCCGTTCATTATCGGCGCAGAAATGCTCGACTGGTAAGCTGTTACGCACTTTTTAAATGGTGGCTGCTTCTAAGCCAACATCCCAGCTGTCACGGCACTTCAACTTCCTTAGTGACTAAGTATGCCTTAGGGACCTTAGCAGGCGATCTGGGTTGTTTCCCTCTCGACCCTGGAGCTTATCCCCCAGGGACTGACTGCCGAGATAATTTTACCGGTATTCGGAGTTTGGTTGAGTGAGGTACCCCGGGAAGGGCCCCCATCCCATTCAGTCTCTCTACCCCCGGTAAATAGTGGCTCGACGCTATCCCTCAAGATATTTCGGAGAGAACGAGCTATCTCCTGGTTTGATTACACTTTCAGTCCTCCCCACAGGTCATCCCCTCAGTTTTCAACCTAAGTGGGTTCGGTCCTCCACGCAGTTTAACCCACGCTTCAACCTGCCCATGGGTAGATCACACAGGTTTCGCGTCTGCAGCATACGACAATTTCGCCCTATTCAGACTCGGTTTCCCTTGGGCTACGTTCCGAAGGAACTTAACCAAGCCGCATACCACAACTCGCCGGATCATTATGCAAAAGGCACGCCGTCACCCGTTCAAATCGGGCTCCGACCGCTTGTAGGCACATGGTTTCAGGTTCACTGTCCTCCCCTTGCAGGGGTTCTTCTCACCATTCACTCACGCTACTGGTCTACTATCGGTCGTTAAGGAGTATTTAGCCTTACGGGATGGTCCCCGTAGATTCAATCCAGGTTTCACGTGACTGGACCTACTCAGGTGCTCCGACGGTGTATGTTTGCTTTCGTGTACGGGACTGTCACCCTCTGTGGTTGGGCATTCCTGCCACATTCCACTAACAACACACAATCCGATATTGGAGTCCTACAACCCCGGAAGGGAAACCCTTCCGGTTTGGGCTATTCCGATTTCGCTCGCCGCTACTGACGGAATCGATTTTTCTTTCTCTTCCTCTGGTTACTTAGATGTTTCAGTTCACCAGGTTGGATTGGGAATCCCGGGATCATCGCTTGTTTGTCAACTCCCCCAGGCATTTCGCAGACTTCCACGCCCACACTCTTAACGCCAAGGCATCCCCCATGTGCCCTTGGTAGATTGGCCAACGATATCCCGAACTCAAACTCGGCAAACCAAGCCGCGGAAACCCGCAACTTAAAACGCCGGTCAAAGACTCAAAGATTTCGCTGGTAGTTCAACTACCGCAACGATATCACATGGCTGGATTAGCTCCGCTTTGATCGCTACCGAAGTAGCGTTCGCGGCATCGCTATTCAGCTTTATTGCACAGAATCCTGTCAGATCTGCTTCAATTCTAAAGCCAGCTTGTTCGCACTTGCGTGCTACTGATCTGGCTAACGCTAATTCCGAAGAACTTTGTAGTCGCCAACCGATTCTTGCGAACCGCTTGGCAGATTACTGATGCCAATTACCAAACAACCAAATTGTCAATTATCAATGCGACGAGTTCGCTCGTTTCGAGCACGCCTCGTCGGACGCTGCCTTATCCGCAGCCGAGCGAAGCACCGCAGTGCGTCGGTCGGTTGCCGATCAGTGAGGCGGGGAAGATAGGGGCGGCGAGTGTCGCCGTCAACCTGTCTTCGCGAGAATTTCAAAATTGTTTTTTGAAGCTCTC
>NZ_VSZO01000021.1 GCF_008312935.1 Roseiconus lacunae
TCAGGCGTTGGCTAGTCGCCATCTGTCAAACCGTCTGCGATCTGAAGCAACATCGATAGGCGATGGGCTTCTTCTGAGCACGGAACAAAACCATCGATCATCGATGAACCGTTAGCGATTCTAGAGATCGCAAAAAACAGTGGGCATCACCACCGGGCGTCGGATGGCATCGCGAACGGTAACGATCACGTGGCCGCCGCGAACGACTCACCACTTCAATGAGTCCAACTCGGCGGCTCACGTGCATCGATTGGTTCGTCGATTTACGGTTGTCGCCAGCTTGAAGTTGGACGGACATGATCCATTGTAACAATCGCTTAGCAACATGAGACGATCAATCAGTCCGGACCGGGATCACGATAGTGCATGCGACTCGTGGTGCCGGATTCAATCGACATCCGATCGATTAATCATTCCGGCGAGTTGGGGGAATTCGAAGACTCCGCCGCGACGAAGCAGTAGACGTATGAGATTACAATCCAACGTTGGCGATTTTTGGGAGTTGGGAACGTTAACCAAACCGCGACATCAAGTGCGATCAACAGGAAACAAAGGTCGCGTCATTATGAAGCGGGCCGACTGCGGTCACCCTATCCGGCTTGTGCGTTGATCCGAATTCAAAGATCGATGAACCTACCAGCGTGACCAAGCACGACGAACGGTGATGATCACGTGGTCGCCGCGGTTGACGAACCACTCCAACAACCTCAACGCGGCGACTCACGTGCATCGATTGGTTCGTCGCTTTACGGTTGCCGCC
>NZ_VSZO01000022.1 GCF_008312935.1 Roseiconus lacunae
TGACTCAACAGGAAGCAACGCTTCAATTTCACCACCAAAACATCACGAAGACCCGCAGCGGACTGTCGCCAGCCGCTGCGGGTTTTTTCGTGCGCTTCTCCCGTAGCCGAATGCGCCGAGCGTTTCGGTCGGCCTGCCAAATCAATTGGCGTTCTCAGCAGACGCGTCAATGCGTAATTCTTTCAGTACCGCTTCAGCCCTGAGTCGCGTCAACCCTTTGCTCGTACCGATCGCCTGTCGCAAATTCTTTTCTGCGGCGGATCGCGCAAGCTGTCGAAAATCAGAATTTTCCGCTTGCCGAGAAAAAGTCACCCACTGCTGAGCCACCGAGATCCGTGCCAATGGATCAACTCCGGCATCAAGATCCTCCGCCGCAAGAGTTGCAATCGATGGATATGGCGATCGGCGTAAATGAACCAATCCTTGGCGCCAGTCTTTGTCCTCCAAACACATTTTTACCCCGCGTGCGTGGTGCACAGACGGCGACATTTGCTGATCCACGGCATTCGGAAGCAGCGGCACCAGGTCCCAGACACACAGACGTGTGATGGACTCGGTTTCCGCGACCGTTCCAACCAATCGCTTCGGGGAATCCAACACCAAAAACTGAGGTGTTGCCAACTGGGGACGTGCAATGATCGTGACCGACTTCTCGTCAAGATTGATCCACACCAGCTGCGAAGTTCCGACGGTCGCCAAAAGGTGATCGTTTCCGACGAATCGGTACTGATGCACGTGGCCGCCGCAATTGATCGAGCCCTCTAGAGTCATCGTCGTCATGTCACCAAGATCCAATCGCCCATGAGGTCGACAAGCAACGAATCTGGTTTGATCGGGGGACAGCCGAATCTCGGTGATTGAACGTAGCGGTAAATCCGAAAGGAGCGTCTCGTCGAGTTCAAACCCGGGAAAACGATGGATCGCAAGCGATTGCTTGCCGCCTCGATTACCAACGACCAACAACCGCGTTCCATTCTGGCAAAACCGCAGACGCACGACTCGATCGTATGGCGTTTCAATCTGGCCGATCGGTACTGGATTACCCGGTTGCCAGCGTTCGATCAACCGCTGCCCACCGTTGGATATCACCTCAGCCCGGCGGGGGTGAAACTGCCCCTGCCAAACAAGATGCCCCTCAGGAAGGGTGCTCGATCGGCGGTGCCGTGCAGCGTCCCAAATCTGAGCCCCGTAATCGATACCGACAGCGAGCAAGTTTCCATCGGGAGAAAAACTCAAGCTACCGGTACGGTTCTTCGAGCCAATCGGGCTCGGTGCCATGACCGATTGAAACGTCGACGTATCAACCAGTTGGAGCTGACGTGTTTTTTCGCCACCCGTATTCTCACCAAACCAGGCCAAGGCGATTGAGCTGCCTTCGGGGGAAACCTCCAGAAGCTCAAGCTGCCCGGAATACCGAACCGAATCGGCAAGCTTGGCCAGTTCGTGCTGCCCTACTCCATTTTCAGCGGAGGCTTGCCTTAGCACCCCGGTCGTATCGCCTAACGCGATGATCAAAATCACCAGAATTGGAACACAAACGCGCATTCCGCCCTCCCACTTCAGAGCAATGGCAAAGTTATTTTCAAACCACTTTAGCTCTTTGCGGCAACCGCTGCGCTGCGAAACGTCGCGACTGCTCCCTTGTGAAGACCGCTCAGCGATTGCGAGTAGGAGAAAACACAATCGGTGGCCGACAGTCCGACACAATCGCTAACTTTGTTGCCGGACTTCCTCAATCTTTCCTGTCAAACGCCACACTACTGAAAAGATTCTTTCCAGCGTCGTCGTAACAAAAGGGCAGATGGTTCGACAAAACTAGGGTATCGTTCCATTTGAAATTACCGGTTCGGCTCATCAGCCAACGGGCATTAGCTCCGGTGATTGCAACGAAACCGTGGCTAACGCCATGCGGCTAATCCTTATTTTGAAGGTTGACGAAGCACTAGCCCCCATGTCATGGTGACTCCACGGCACCGAAAGCCTCGGCGGCTTCCGCTACGATGGTGTGAACCATTCATCGATATCGCCAGCACCAACTGCTGATCAATTCCGAAACGAAGGCCAAGTCATCGGGATTAGATGCCAACAGATGATCCGCTCCAGCCAGGGCGACCAGGCTAACCGGCTTTGCTGCTTCCCGAGTCGAACCGTAGTACTCGGCAGAGGGCGGCTGCGAGAGAAGCGACATCAGGCGGACGGCATGGTCAAACGCGACCGTCTCATCAACCGGCGAATGCAGCAGCAACACCGGGCACTGAATTGTTGGCAAGACATCGGCCACCTGATACGAACGAAAATCGTCGATCATCTGCTTGGTGATCATCCATTCGATGCCACCGATCGAGACCTTCCCGGAACCTTTGCTGACGATCTCGGGATTCATTTTTTCGAGTAGAACCGCCAAGTGCGCCGAGTCACTCGGTGCGGCCAGCGTCGCGACCATCGACAAGTCAACTAATTCGGCAAGATGATGCTCGCTCGCTTGGTGTGCCCGCGCCGCGGTGACCAACGATGCGATCCCACCAAAGCTATGCCCGATCAGGCCAGTGACTGTCCCCAATTCATCGCGGGCAAATCGAATCGCTGAGGCGAGGTCGGCGAGATTGGTCGTGAAATTCGACTGAGAGAATTCGCCTTCGCTTCCGCCAAGCCCGGTCATATCGAATCGCAGCACCCCGATCCCGGCCTTTGCCAATGCGCGACTAATCCGAACGGTTGCTTTTAGATCTTTGCTACAGGTGAAGCAGTGTGAAAAAACCACCGCTGGCGGCAAAGATGCATCACCACGTGAATCGATCGACCAATCTTTGGGACGATCAATAATGCCGGCTAATTGGTGCGTCCCCAAACCACTCGAAAACTTCACGCGGTACGAAGTCGTCTCTTTCCCTGTCGTCCGCACGATTTAATTCATCCGAGTTGAATCGGAAATCCGACCGGCGCGAAACGCTTCGGCCATCGCGCGAGGCACTTCGGCTTCGGCAAGGACGAGCGCGGATTTGTTGCTGGCGACCTTAGCCCGCATCTGCTGCTCTTCGGCGACCGCTTCTGCGCGACGGCGCTCTGCCTGTGCTTGTGCCACACGGGTGTCCGCTTCCGCTTGATCGCTTTGCAGTCGGGCGCCGATATTTTCGCCAACATCGATATCGGCGATGTCGATGGAGACGATCTCAAAGGCAGTTTGTGCGTCCAACCCGCGTTCCAAGACGACCCGAGTGATCATGTCGGGATTTTCGAGGACCTTAAAGTGAGTTTCGGCTGACCCAATCGAACTAATGATTGCCTCGCCGACCCGTGCGATCACGGTGTCTTCGGTCGCACCACCGATCAATTGCTCCAAGTTTGTCCGTACCGTCACTCGGGCGCGAACTCGTAATTCGATCCCATTCTTGGTGATCGCACTGAGAGTCGTTTTGCCACTGCGAGATGGATCGGGGCAATCGATGACTTTCGGGTACACGCTGGTTTGGACGGCATCGAGCACGTCGCGTCCGGCCAAATCGATCGCCGCGGCCTGATCAAAGTCCAAGGGGATTTCGGCTCGCGCGGCGGCGATGATCGCGTGGATCACGTTCATGATGTTCCCGCCGGCAAGGTAGTGTGCTTCGAGCCTTCGGGTACTGATCCCACTTTTACGCCCGATGTCCAAACCGGCTTGGGCGGACATCACTTTTGCTTGGACAATCACGTTGGGATTGACCTTTGTGAAATGCATCCGAATCAGACTCGGTGCACTCACGTCGGCTACCGACATGTACGCTTGAATCCAGAGCTTGCCGTAGCGGAGCACAAAGAATCCAAAAATCATGCCGAACACGACCAGCATGATCCCGATCAAGATGATCACCAAGCCCGATACCGTGGACGTGTCGGCTAACAATCGTGCGTCAGCAAGTAACATCGAGCGTTCCAGTGATCCAACGGCAGCTTCGGTCATAACAGTCCTTCGATCAACATACAAACAACCTTCAACAGACATCAGCTCTAGTGTAGAGCCTTCGAGAAGTGATCTGCAACCTAATGGGCCGAATCCAAACACGCATCGAGACTTCAATCCAGCAGAATCGCTGGTAAAAATTTCGCCGGTGCTTCGTCAACCTTTGAAATCAGGATTGGCCGCATGGCGTTTGCCAAAGTTTGGTGCGATAACCGGAGCGAACGCCCGTCGGCTGATGAGTCGCCCCCCAATATTTGGCCCAGACGGAGCATTAGTGGCATCACGTTTGCAAAGAAACCGTGAAACTAACGTTGAAATGCAGTTTTCAACATGTTTTCAACTGTCCTACGCCCAAGTTTGTCTCTATGGTTGAATTGATCCCCCCCGGGATTGACCAGACGCGATGGTGGAGTGGACTTGATGTTGGATGTTGTTTTCTCGGTTCAATGTTGGGTCCGGATCGTGGTGGGAGCTACGAAAGCTTTCGATCACCTGGGGTGACAAACCGGCACACTCGGGGAATTTCCACCGCCCCAGAATCGAACGTAGACGCGGCACAAATGCATTGTTCGAGTTCGGTACCAGGTTGAACGCCAATCGGCAGTTCGACGAACTCCGAAGCTTTGGCCGCAGAAGAGTGCTGGGGCTGGGTTTCGGACGACAGATTGAAATTTGGACTGAGTCGAATCAGGAAAGTCAAATCAGGAAACTGAGTAGAAGATAGGAACTTGACCTATGCAGGCTAATTGGCGAGAAGGCGATTGGGCCGTTTATCGAAAGAGCAAACAGGGGGCGACACCGGGGCGTCGTGCGTCCCAGGTCATTGCGTCCAGTAAGGGCGAAACGTATCGCTACGTCGTCGACAAATTTTGGGTTGTCGACGAGGTTCTACCTGACGGACGCCTTCGCCTGATCACTGCTCGCGGAAAGGTACATACGATCGAATCTGACGACCCGAATCTACGTCGCCCGGGATTCCTGCAAAAGCTTTTATGGCGAGAACGCTTCGCAGTTGTCGAAGCAAGTCGAGACAATGTGTCGCACAGCGAGCGCCAGACAGGTGCGGTTGGGGCCTGAGTCGAACACGACGATCGATCGTGCACTTCACATTCGAATCACCGAACGGAAATGCCAGCTTGCACGTCAATCGTGCAAGCTGGTTATTTTTTGCGCACCGAGAGGCGATCGATGGCCTTTCGGAAATCGATTGAACAAGAAAATAAAAAATCGACTGACTCGATCGCAACGCAGCCTCAACTTGCCATCGCAGTGCGAGCTTTCTCCATCGACTTTTCCATGTCATCAAACATTTGTCGGGCACCATCGTGAAACACACGACCGATTAACACATCCGTTAAACAACTGCGATGTTCGGGGTGCTCTTTCATGAATCGGCCGATACTGAACTCATCGCTATAGAACGCGTGCACGAGCTTTCGAACCCATAGCGCGCCCTCTAGAAAGTCTTCCGTCCAGCAGCCGAGTTGGGCCCCCGATAAATCATTTTTACGAATGCCCTCGACGATCGCATCACCGGCACGCACGCCCATTTCGAGCGCGAAATAAACGCCGGAAGAATACACCGGGTCGATGAACCCCAATGCGTCACCGACGAGCACCCAACCATCGCCGGCGTGCTGAGTGGACATGTAAGAAAACTCTTTTGCCGTTCGCAAGCCACCAAGCTGAGTGGCATCCTTCAACCGAGATTGCAAGCCGGGGCAAATTGCTAGTTCTTCTTGATAAGTCTGCTCTTGTGGGCCACGTCCCTTGAGTAAGTAATCGTTGTCACCAACGCAGCCGATGCTTGTGATACCGCGAGAAAGTGGAATGAACCAAAACCAAGACTTCTTCGACTCGGTTTGCATGATGATCGTCGCACCTTCGTTGTCGCCGTCACCACGAATAGCGTCTCGGTAGTAGCCCCAAATCGCAGCTTTCTTCAGATCCGGATTAACTTTCTTGAGCCCAAGCTTATTTGCGAGAAACGATTGTTGCCCGGTCGCATCGACGACTACTTTTGCATTGATCTGACGAACGTTCCCATCTCGATCACGAACGGAAACGCCGATGGCGCGTCCCGATTCATCGAACATCACATCCGACAAGCGAGTTTCATCGTAGCACTCTGCACCTAACTCGGCGGCGCGATCGAACAGCATCTTGTCAAACTCGCTTCGCTCGACCTGCCAGGTATCGGCGCACTCGCGTTCGTCATGCTTTCGGAAAAAGAATGGGGCAGACTCTTTCCCATTGCCGGAAACGAACTGAACGCTTTTCTTCACCTGCCAGCCAGATTCCTTGACCTTTTCATTCAGCTGCAAACGTTGTAGTGGCCAGTAAGTTTCAGGCATCAGCGACTCGCCGACGTGAAACCGTGGCACGTGTTCGCGTTCGATCAACAGGGTGCTCAATCCGCCTTCGGCCGTGATCGAAGCGGTAGCTCCACCGCCAGGGCCGGCACCAATGACAACGCAATCGTACGCTGACTTCATCGATTCAAAATCCTGTCAATCCGAGTGCTAAATCCACAAGTGTGAGCAATCCGCCGCAGCAAAATCTATTCTTCTGCGACGTTCTCGCCGATACGAGGGTAACCGTGAATGAGGGTGAACCGCAACGCGCTTTCCTACCTTCGTTTTCCCATTCTACCAGCTCGAAAAGCTCCCGCAGTACTGCCCTAAATGACGAAACCAGCCCACCATTGCGGTGTGACAATTCGCCTATCCGTCATGACCTGTCCCACCGATGACGCTTTCCCAACGATGCCGCCACCAGAGCCATGTTTGCGACCTAGGGTGTTGCGAGACTGATCGTGTCAGGCCACGTCGGTCTGAACGCCACGTTGCAATCGAGAAACCGGACTTATTACCCATCACAGGCACAATTTCGATCGCTCATTGATTGATCTTGTTCAAGAACATGAACTGTCGCTCTATCGTTCTGGCCACGATGGTCGCCATCTGTTTGCTGGTGCCTTCGGGATGCAAGGAAGTGTCACAAGCCTTTGTCCATTTGGATAACGGACACGATCGCCCCGTCACAATCTTTGTCGACGGAATCTACGCGGGCAGAGTCGAATCAGGCCACTCGCGGCGACTGACGTTGCCACTCGGACACCATGAATTCTTCGTCAAAGACGACCAACGAGTGGTCTACTCGGCCGCACACCGTCTGGACTCAGGAGACCGCCCATACCGCACGCCGGTTTTTATCCTGAACCCCGATGGAAACAATCGGTACTGCGAACTGCAGCTAGCGATGCGTCCGATCGAGACCGGCCATGAAGACGGCTTGGTGACATTGACCAGTCACCAAGAGCCCCCACTCGATGACCAATGCATCCCAACGCAGGTCATCAAGACGCTGCCTGAGAAGACACTGCCTGAGAAAATACTGCCTCACGACATCACCACGGAGACACTTTCTGCCGCCGAAGTTAGGGCCCAATACAAAGCGATCCTGCGACGCTTTAATCTTCGATCACCGACAACGTTCTTTCAAGTTGAGCACGCCGAGCACCAATTCAGCCCGATCCCCATCGCCGCATTTCCCACCGAAGAGACGGAGCCTTCGCCGAGTGCACTGGCACGGATTCCTCATCCTCTGCATCGCTACTTGAGTGAAGCGTTCGCGGTGGATCACCCCACGAGGCAAGACTTAGAAATGCTTCAAAAAGCCGAGTCTGCTGCGATCGCCTGCGTTCCCGTTCGATAGTGCATACCTTGCGACAAACGTTTTCGCCGGTCTCGTGTCCTCCCACCATCGGAATTCAGGCTGGGTCAAAACCGACGACGGACGTTTGCCCCGGTTGTTGCCCGGGAACCGTCGCAAGCTCCATTCCGCAAACAACCACTTGAAAGGTTGACGAAGCGTCAGCGAAGCTCCAAGCCAATCAAAACCGGGTCATGGTCAGAACATCGAAACGCGTCCGGCCGGTAATAAACACCCTGTCCGTACTCGGTGTTGTAATCCAAACACCGTGGCTCATCTGAATTAATGTGCCAGTCGGCGATCCCGGTAACCTTAGTCGCAAGTGCCGGTGTTGCGAAACAGTGATCGAGCGATCCAGCTTGGCCAAAATAAACGTACGAGTAGGACTGACCGGTTGACTTCGTTTGACTGACATCGACCAAACCACCGGCTCGCAGGGTATCAATCGGATCTTCTTGGCTGTACGCGTTTAGGTCGCCAATCACCAGCGTTTCGATTTTACGATCGCGGAGGTAGTTAACGAGTGCCTGTGCCTGTGACTTTCGTGAGTCGTTGTACGAACCTTGGCCATCACGTTGATCGCGATTGGCGCCGGCCGCTTCGTTTGATCCTTTGGATTTAAAATGGTTGACGATTACGCTGAACGACGCTTCTCCCTCAGTGGCGCGAAACGTTTGGAGTAACGGTGTCCTGGCATTGGAAAACGCGCGGTCAACGATCATCTCGGGAGCTCCGACTGCATTTAAACGATCACGTCGATAGATCATGCCGACACGAATTCGATCGCCACCGCCGGGGGCATCTCGAAAACCGTCGGGCAGACCGCAGCCAACATAGACATCCTTGCCAAGCTTTCGATTGATCGCCGCCACCAGCGATTGTTCGGACTTGAGGTTGTTTTCCAGTTCCATGAGCCCGATTACATCCGCGTCGAGTCCGACGATCGCGGCGACTAACTTTTCTGTTTGCCGTTCGAACTCTTTACGATTGTCGGCGCCTCGAGCTCCATTAGACCCATCATCGAGTGTCGTGAAGTAATTCAGGACGTTAAAACTGGCGACAGTCACATCGGCAGCACCGACATCCGGACGTGCGGGACGCTCTGCCGGGACGAGGTCAAGCGGCAACTCCGGAATCAAATAGTACCGCCCACGTTCTTCCGTGATGGTCCCCACCAAGTTTTTGACTTTGGAACCAAGTCGGAGCGTTGGCAAATCCGTCCCGAACGCAGGAACTAATGGGACCGGATACTGGTTACTTCGCTTAACGCCGTCTTCGATCACGATCCAGTTGGCGTTGTTCGTTCGCTGCAGTTGGTTGACTGCTTTGGCATTCGTCTTGCCGGAAACACTATTCCCTTCGGCCGACGCATCGTTGGGATCGATCGTCTCGGTCGGGACGAACAGCCGCCGCGGCGCGACGCTGATTTGTCCGTTGCGGGCCAAGTTGTAGTTGTCGACCACCACCAATTCTCCCGGCAAACGAACCTTTTGGCCGATGTAGTCTTTCCAACGGATATCACTCAGTTGCCGTGTCAGATGGACAACATCACTACGTTCGACGGGCGGATTCGAAGCGGGATCCCCTGACGCTTCGATCGGCGTATTGGCGGGCCGTGTTTCAAACTCCGGAGCCGCAGTGACGTTGCTATCGGCCAACCCACTATCACCGGCACCGCCATCGTGTTCGACTTCATCGACATCACGAAGCAACAACGTGGCCAACGCGACCACTGCTACCGCAAGCACGGCGATGATCGAACGTTCGGCGGCACCGCGATGTAGAATCCCAAAACGAATTCGCGTGGACATGATCAGACAATTGGTGGAGAAGTGGTGACTTGGACGTGAAACGTGACGGCTAATTCAAGATGCGAATACTCTCACGAATCACGTCTGGTTTGTCAGTCGTAATCGAGACGACACCGAGTTCGGCGAAGCGACGTGCCTGTGCGGGGTCATTGACCGTCCAAACATGAAGCTGACCTCCGGACTGATTAATCTTCTCGACAAAAGCTTCGTCGATCACCGAAAGGTCGCCCTTGCTTCCCAAGCCGGATGCCTTGGTTCGCTGCAACGTTTCGACAACCGATGCGATCGTCGGCTTACCATTTTTATAGCTGGTCAGCCAATTGACACGGTACTGAGGCATCAACTTGCGAGCTTCGGTCACCACCTGCTTGTCAAAACAGATGATCGCGATTTGATCATCCTTTAAGCCCGAGTGCTCCAAGATGGGTTGCATCAGTGGCAAAATCTCGACGCCACACTTGATCTCAACAAAGATTTGCTTTCCTTCGGGAACCGTCCCCAAGACATCTTGCAGGGTCGGAATTCGTTCACCGGCATACTGTGGATCTTTCCATGAACCGACATCCAACTGTTGCAATTGTTTGAGCGTCGAATCGGCGACCTTCAATTCGGGTGAACCGGGAGCGGTACGTTTGGTCGTCTTGTCGTGGATACAAGCGATCTGATTGTCTTTGGTCACATAGAAATCACCTTCGATCGCATCGGCGTTCAATTCCCAGGCGCGTTTGAACGCTGAAATCGTATTCTCCGGCGCGACAAAGGACGCTCCCCGGTGGGCGACGATGAACTGGGCATTCGCGGAATCGGCAACCATGATGGTCACAATTAAGGCGAGGAAAACGGTCGAGAATTTCAAGGGTCTGTCCTTTAAAGTCTTGCGAGCAAGTTGTGATTCAGGAAGTTTTTTTTTACCGGCGGCTCGTATTCTGGTTTGCAGGTTTGGCGTCCTTAAAACCCTGCGAGTTGTTGCGTCGAATCGCCGAATTCGGTGATAGGCACTCCCATCCGATTCATCAACGACAAATACAAGTTGCAAAGTTTGCGTTCGTCATCGGGCCGATCGCTATAGTCAAGCGTTCGTCCTGTTGGCACCGTCCCAGCCAATCCGCCGACTTGGATTAACGGCACCTTGGAACTGTCATGATTTTTGCCGCTCCACATGTTGGACATGAACATCAGCATCGAATGATCCAAAACTGTAGAATCGCCTTCGGGCATCGCTTCGAGCTTGCCAGCCAAGTAGGCAACTTGTTCGATATAGTAACGGCAGATTCGCAAATAATCGTCAGTCGTATCACGGTGGGACGCCAAGTGGTGCGCCAGACGGACGTCCAGGAACGGATAGATCAAGCCGGAGATATCACGGCACAACAAGAGTGTCGCGACGCGCGTTTTGTCAGTTTGAAACGCGGTCGCGATGATGTCACACATCAGACGCATGTGATCGCGAATATCTTCGGGCAGGCCACTGTCGGGACGCGAAAGCTTCGCCGCTGCCTGTGACTTATTGCGAGCGTTTTCGGCGGCCTTGTCGCTCAGTCGTCGCATCCGTTCGATACGTTTCTCGATCTCACGGACGCTGGTCAAGTACTCGTCCAGCTTCGCTTGATCGCTATGGCTGACACGTCGCTGCAAGCTGGCGGCGTGTTCACGGACACGGTCAAGCACACTGCGGTTTCGCATCGCACCGCGATTTTCAAACAGGCTATCGAATGCGAGTGCGGGATAGGTTTCCATCGGCACCGGTGACGTCGCATCATGCCAAGAGATGTGCGAGCTATACGCCATCGAGAAATTGGTTTCGTGGTACCCCGTTGTCGGCTGCTCGCATCCCAACACCAAACTTGGCTGCAACGTTTCGGCGCCAACATGTTTGGCCAGCAATTGATCCATACTGACTCCGCCGCGAAGCTCGGCGCCTTTTTGCAGCTTTGCCCCCGACAACAAATTCCCCGTTTGACCGGGGTGAATCCCAACGCCAACAGCGGCCGGATTGTACAGCCCCTTGATGAAATTCAGCTTTTGTTTGAATGGTTCCAGCGGAGTCAAGCAATCGCCCAACTCCATCTCTGCGTCGTTACCTTTGGCCCACCAATGGTTGTAAGCGACACCGTTGGCCATGAACATGATCGCCAAACGTTGCGGGCATGCCGATGCGTCGTCGGAGTCTTCCTCACCCCAAACGGCGACGGACTCCAACCAAGGCAATGCCATCGAAACGCCGGTGCCTTGCAATAGCAATCGACGCGAAAGCCGCTGGTCGCTTGTGGTTTGATCGTGCATGGTGGTTGGTCTCATTTTTGGATACGGAGTCAAACATCGCTTCCTGACGCGAAGCGAAAACCGAGCGGGACGACGAAACGCCACAACCTTTGATTGCCGTGACTGAAAACGTCATCATCAATGGCCTCGGCGAAACAGAAACTGCTCGCTGGTGACAATGGTTTCGACCATTGTCGAAAAGGCAAACTGCTGTTCTTGCAATCGGTGTTTCATCGATTCGATCAGCGGCTCGTCGGACACGATCAGCGATCGCCCCAACGCGTAAGCGAGGAGTTTGCGACAAAGGTTGTCAACAAATTCTCCCTGCCGCTCTGATCGAATGTAGTCCTTCAGTCCGTCGACTCCGGAGTGCTTCGAACCATCGGGAAAGTCCGCAATGACGTCGACAGGATTACCTGCCAAATCAGTGTCCCGACGTTCTCCGATCGGCCCGTAGCCCTCGAAAACCAATCCGACCGAATCGAACTTTTCATGGCAACCGGAACAACTCTTGTGTTCACGATGTTTCGCCAAAACTTCGCGCAGCGTTAGCTCACCTAGCTTGGATTCGTCTTCGGGTAATTCCGGGACATTCGGCGGCGGGGCCGGAATATGTGTCCCCAATAACTGTCGCACGACCCAAAAGCCACGTTTGACCGGACTGGTCCGCAGCCCTGGCGAGTTCTTGGTCAAGAAAACACTCATCGGTAAAATTCCGCCGCGACCGAATCGCGACGCGTTATCGACCCGCACCCACCGGTTTGCGTCGATCGCTTGGTCGATGCCGTAGTGTTTCGCGAGCGTCGCGTCGACAAAGGTATGATCGGCGTACAAAAAGTCGAGCACTTGCCCATCTCGTTTTAGCAAGTCGGCGAAAAACGTGATCGGCTCTTCGAACATTGAGCGTTGTAGCTGGTCGTCGAATTGACTGAAGCGTTGGCGGTCCACACCGGTATGCGATTCGAACTGGCGGAAACCTAACCAATTACCGCCAAACTCAATCGCAAGGCGTTCGGCCTTGGCATCTCGCAGCATCCGTTTGCTTTCGGAACGAAGCACCGCGGGATCAGTCAATGTTCCGGCGGCGGCCAAGTCGAGCAACCTCCGGTCGGGAAGACTCGCCCACAGGAAATAACTCAATCGCGAAGCCAGCTCGTATCCGTCAAGCCGGACCAAGTCGCCCACCTGTCGCGGTGGGTGTGCCCGATAACAGAAGTGCGGCGAAATCAAAACGCTGACAACCACATCGCGGACCGCATCTTCGTGGCTCAGTCCGTCGACTTCGACGAGGTGCTGATAAAACTGCTGGATGTCCTGTCGCTCGGCGGATTGCAACGGTCGACGAAATGCGCGTTGTACCAATCGCAACAAGTGCCGTTTTTGGGCCTCGACCGCGGCAGCCTTAGCGTCAGTAACGGAGAGAACTTTTCGTTTGGTTTCGTCGAAGTGAAACCGCATCGCATCAAGGGCTTCGTCGCCGGCACCGATTCGCTCGGCCTTGGCAATGTAGACCTCCGCCAACGCCTCGATCATTTCGGGCGATGTCGCCTGTCGGTCGGCGGATCGAAAGGCGTCAAATTCCGAGTCGACTAGGTAGCGTCCTTCCGCCCGCTCAAACCAAATGAACCCCGAGTGCTGTCGTGAAGGAACATCGGCAACAAAGTTCAACTGAAACCACAAGCGATCGAGTTTGTCCTGCTGTGATGCGTCGAGCACAAGCTCTCGGAGAGGTTGGTCATCGCGAAAGTATCCCATCATGCTATGGAATCCGGCGCTCAACAGCCGGTACTCACTTTCTCGATTGAAATCATTGGGCTTTCGATTGACGTACTCGCGGCCACGACGATCGACGTAATAACGATCTGGAAACAAACGGCAAAAGGTTTCAAAGTCTCGCCGCAGCGTCTTGCTTGATTGACCGGAGGCCGTGTCTTCTTCAGCGGTCTCCTCGACTTTCCCAGCGCCGGCCACCAAAGCGATCTCGCTAAAACGCTTGGCTCGCAATCGATCATAGGCTTCGGGGTTCATCGTCATCCGGTGCGACGCCTTTTGCCGATTTCGCCACAACACTAACGGTTGGGACCCCTTGTTGATCCCCGAGACTTGCAAGTGCGGAAACTCAAACGTTAGCGAGTCTCGAAGCTTCGCAATGTCGTCGGCCAATTGTTTCGCCCCCGGCCCAAGGTCGTCTCCGGGTAATGATCGGATACGGTTAGCGATTTGAGCCAGTGGGCCTGCGGGATGCTTTTCTTCGATCCCGATGGCCGTCCACAATTGCGTCAGGTATTTGGCACTCAAACCATACCGCTTGGCGATTGCGGTGACGTCGCGATCGCCGATGACTTCACTTCCGGATCGTCGATCGAAATCTTCGAATAAGCTCCGCAGTGCCATCAGGTAGTCGGCGACCTCGGTATTCTGTGACTCATAGAAATCAACGATTTGCCGCACGCAATACTTATCGCGATCGGTATCGGTCACCACCGGATGCGGAGCGAACGCCAGCCCGTCCGGTAAGAACAGCAAGTGATCGGTGACCATTCGAGCCGCATCGATGTACTTGGACATCAATGACGGGGTCATCATCAGTGACTCACCCGAATTATCAAAGCCAGCGGTGTTGGAAGGATCAACCGGGAAGCTATCGGCCGGTCGCAAATTGACACCGGTCAAGTCTGCGATCGTGTAGTTGTATTCTGCCGCACTTAACCGGTGGGCCAGCACCTCGCCGGGGTCGCCTGCATGTCGACGGATAAAATCGTCGCGACGCTGCCCCAACCACATCAGGAATTGCGTTTTCTCTTCCGGTTCGAGTTCGTATCCCGAGTCTTCCGGGGGCATCTCACCGTCGGCCACCCGCTGGCGGATCAAATCCCACACGGCGAAGTGAGATTCGATCGGCGTGCCTGCATCAAACGCGGTCAGATCCAAGGCGCCGTCCGGATCGGTCGGTCCGTGGCAGTCGACACAGTAGGCTTGCAAAACGGGCTCGATGACGTCGGCAAAGCTCGCATCCGATTGCTCGGAGGTTTCCGGAACATCATGTCGCGCGTTTGACTGTTGCTCGCCTGTTTTCTGTGCGGCCAGCGGCAACGCCCCCAAGGCGGCTAAACAAATCAGACAGACGACCGAGCGTGAATGAGCGAGCGACCGCAGACCGAACGGCAAAACGTTCAACAACGTCGGCGAAACCAGCCTCCGGCGATAGGTTCGCGGGGCCAAGGGGCGTTTTGATCGCAAGGGCATAGGACAGGTGGGATTTTGGGTGGTGGGACCGCCATTGTAGTCCTATTTCGATGCTGGCAAGCCGGACAATTCTAGCGAGCTATCCGTACTAACGATTTGGCCACATGATTCCGAGAGTGAACCCCGCAAGGCGGTCTCTTGTGTTTTCGTGTAGGATGCGTAACGATCAGGTTTTCGATAGTTCCCCGAACGCTTTTCCCGTATGTCCGACGCCGCTCCCGCCAGCGAAAAAGATTCTTCCTACGTCGTCGTCGCCCGCCGCTATCGGCCGCGAAATTTTGGCGAATTGGTCGGCCAGGAACATGTCGGCCGGGCACTGGCAAATGCGATCGAAACCGGGCGTGTCGGCCATGCGTATTTATTCACCGGTGCCCGAGGGGTGGGGAAGACCAGCACCGCCCGCATTTTCGCCAAGGCGCTCAACAACCCCGACGGCCCGAGTGCCGAATTTGACGGTTCAAGCGACATCGCCCAGGCGATCGATGTGGGCGAAGATATCGATGTGATTGAAATCGACGGTGCCAGCAACCGCGGCATCGACGAGATCCGTTCGCTTCGCGCCAATGTGGGGGTCCGCCCCAGTCGATCTCGTTTCAAGATTTATATCATCGACGAAGTCCACATGCTGACGCAGGCGGCGTTTAACGCGCTGCTGAAGACGCTCGAAGAGCCCCCCGAGCATGTGAAGTTCATTTTCTGCACCACCGATCCGGAAAAGATGCCGATCACGGTGCTGAGCCGCTGCCAACGGTTTGATTTTGCCCCGGTCGAAGTGGCGAAAATCGTTGGACGACTGCGGGAAATTGTCACCGCCGAAAATGCCCAGGCGGACGATGAGGCGTTGGAATTGGTGGCCCGGCGTGCGGCCGGTTCGATGCGTGACAGCCAATCGCTGCTCGAACAAGTGCTCAGCTTCAGCGATGGTCATCTGACGGCGGACCAAGTCCATTCAATGTTAGGCACCGCCGACGATGAGCGACTGCATCGATTGGCGACGGCGATGTGTGATCGCGACGCCGCCTCGGCACTAAAACAACTCGACGCTGCGATCGATGCCGGTGTCGATGCGGGACGGATCGCCGAACAATTGCTCGGTTACTTTCGTGACTTGATGGCCGTTTCGGTCGGCTGTGATCCATCGCTGCAACGGCACACTGCTGCTTCGATGCACGACGAATTAAAAAAATTGGCTGACTCGTGGGGACTTCAAACGGTCCTCGCGGTCGTCGGGTTGATCGACCAAACGTTGGTTCGAATCCGGCACAGTGTCTACGGGCGCGTGCTGCTGGAATCGACGCTGATTCAGATTTGTAATCTTCCCGACTTGCAATCAATCTCCGACTTGGCGGCGGCCGCGAAAAGTGGACAAAGCCTTTCCGGTGCCGCTCGGCCTGGTGGCGAAAAAAAAAAGCTAACCAATAGCCCCCCCGTCACTGCCGAACCGGCACCATCACCGGCCGCAACGCGCGATCCGGCGCCGGCCAAGACGACGCCGAGTCCTGGTTCTGAAACGCTTGCGGACACCACGCCGCAACCGGCTGTTGCGGCACCAATGCCGCCTGCCGAAACGGCTGCGACACCGGCCCCTGCCGCCACAAACGGAACAACTTCGCCCCCAAGATCACCGGACGCTTCACCAGCGAATGATCCGCCAAACAGCGAATCAACCGGCACGGCGACCGCCACCTTGCCACGAATGGCGTTGGGAGCTCAAAACGTCGAGCAAGTATTTTCAGAAGCTCTCAAACACGTGCCGCAAATGACCGCGTCAATCGCTTCGATGGCGGATCTTCGGTACAGCCACGATGAAAAGAGTGGTAAACCAGTCATCGAGTTGGTGTTCCCATCGGACTCGGGGATGGCAATGCGGCGGATGAATTTGCCAGAACACCGCGGCACCGTCACTGAAGTTTTGGCCAACATTACCGGTGACTCCGTCAATCTGACACTGGTCGAAGGTGCGGCGCGACAAAAGGCGAAAAAAGTTGCTCCGGCATCCCCCAAAGCCACCGCGAAAGAGCGCATGGAACGGATTCGTGAGATCGAATCGCACCCCTGGGTTCAATCGGCTTTGAAAACGTTCCAAGCGGAATTGGTCAAGATCGATCCGAAGAGCTAATGATCACGGCCTGTGGATATAATCAGCCGCATACGCGATAGCGTGCGGTTCTTCGGCCGATCGTTGAACGCTCCATGGATTTAAATCAACAGGCCGATCAGCAACGCCGCCATTCTTTCCGCGAACGGGAGGCCCCAACGCACACCTCTCCGAGCCCATGAGACGAACGCCTAGCGTCGGGCCTGCGTCGCTAGAAGCCGGTCCAAACCAACGAAAAGCCGGGCACTCTGTTAGCGCGCCCGGCTCATGTTTTGGCTCCGATCACATTGACCGAAGTGTCTGGGTGTCACCCCGCCGGACTACTCCACGTCGTCAGCTCCGCGAGGATCGACTTGCAGACTTGACAGGTAAGCCACCAGGTCACGTAACTCGCGGGCGGTCATTTGCTTGATCAAGTCGGCCGGCATCGACGACTTGCCTTTTTTGCGGACCTCGATGTCATCCTGGGCAATCGTTTTTAGCGTCCCATCGGCCAGCATCAGTTCCAATACGTCATCATTTTCCACTCTGACGATCCCGCTATGAACGCGTCCATCGATATCGATGATGACGGCCGTTTCAAAGCCCTCGGCAATCTTGGCGTCGGGCAGGCAAATCGATTCGAGCAAGTAGCGAGGATCGCGTTGCTTGCCGATCACTGTCAGGTTCGGACCTACCTGGCCGCCGGACCGACCGACCTGATGGCAACGAACGCACGACAGTTCTGTCTTTCCAAAGAATAATTTGCCGCCAAGCTCAGGATCACCACCGGCGAGCGAGTCCAGCCAAGGTCCGAGCGGGTCGTCTTTGCCGAGTGATTCTCGATAGGCGGCGAGTTTCGATTGCAGTTCCGGATTGAGTTTCTCGCTCGCAGCCTCGATCACATTCAAATGCACACGCGGATCGAGCTTGCCATCTAAGTATTTCGCGACGGCGTTTTCGATCGCTTGTTTGGCTTGTGGGACAGATTGCTTCGCGAGGATGTCCCACGCCTTTTGTTGAACCCTAACGTCAGGGCTTGTCGAGGCCGCGACGAAGATATCGATCGAATCGGCGGGCGATCGCTGCGACAACACCGTCAACTTGGCCAATCCCATGTCACCAACGGTTGCTTCACCGGAAATACTCTTGGCGATCTTGACCGCGACCGCAGGATCTAGACGCGACAGCGCGACGAGTAACTTCGATCGTGACTCGACCGAACGCGCGGGATCTTGGACCTGCTTCTCGAGGACTTGAGCGATTTTCGCGATCCCCAGTTCCGACGCGGTGTCGATCGCTTTGAGACGCACTTTTTCGGGCGCCGCCATGAGCAGATCGATATGCGGCGTCAATGCGGTCTGGGCGACGATAGAACTTCGAGATGAGATCGGTCGATAGTCACCGATCACGCGATCAAGCGGATCCGGTTCGGCCCATTGGTTTAACATGTCCAAAGCTTCGATTCGCATTTTCGGATCGATGTCATTCCGCGTCGCAAATGTGGCCAAGGCAGAGGCCTGATCCGGCCCACCGAGTCGATAGTTTGCGTTGATCACCCGCCACGTGATCGCTTCCTGATCCAGGTTGCCGGAAATCAATTTTGCGAGAGCCGGCATCGCGACTGCGATCGGCTTGTCGTGAATCGCACGTGCGGCTTCGAGCACGACTTGAGGATCTTTGTCTTTCAAGAACGCGGCAACTTCGCCGCTGGATTGACGCCGGAGGGCGACGACGGCCAACCGGCGAACTTCGACTGACGGGTGTTTGGCCAAGGCGACTAGTTTCGCGCCGTCGGCGGCACGAGAAAGGTACATCGCTGCGGCATGCCGGATCGCGGCGTCTTTCATGTCGTCGCCGGTAATGCGATTTAACACGTCACTAATCGCATCGGTGGCTTTGATCCGACCGAGTGCATCGATGGCGGCATATCGCAAGCGAGCGTCGGACTCGCCGACCATCACCTGCGCGGCTTTGGCAATCTCGGTCCAGCCCTGCTCGCCGGCGATCGTCAGTACGGCAAATCGGACGTCCGCACTTTGATCAGAGAGCGACTTCAACAACGCCGATTTCGCTGCCGCGTCTTTGCCATTCTTACGGGCAATCTCGCCGAGTCCCCAAACTGCGTGCAAACGCGTCCTCGCGTCTGTGGCCCCGCCGGCCACTCCGGCAAGCGTCGGTACGTCGCCTCGCGCGGCCAATTCCCACTGGCTTTCCAATCGAACGCGTCGGTCAACATGCCCAAGAAAACTTGCCAACGAATCACTGTCAACGGTCGTCAGGTTGCTGGCCAGAATCTCTTTCACTTCGGTAACGATCGGAGTTTTTTGGTGCTCCGGATCGGTGATTCGATACAAGCGGCCTTTGCCCAAACCGTCCCAACCGTTAACCCAGTCGCTGACGTACAAACCGCCATCACTACCAAAGGCGACATCGGTCGCCAAGCACGTCCAAACCGGTTGCTCGTTTTCACCGAGCTTGTACGTCGCACCGTTGGGTTCCAACTTGAAGCTACGGATACCGCTGTTGCTAGGACCGCCGCGAAAATCACAAATCAAAAACGTATCGTTAAGGCGATCGCCGAATCCGGTCCCCGGGTAATACACCAAACCGCTGGGTCCGTCGGTAAAGTTTTCGACCGGCGGAACGATTGCCGCGGGTTGGTCGTCGTTCTGAGGATGCCAGATTTTCTCGCGATTGAATGGCCCACGATCGGGCAAGTACTGGTAGTACATCCGCCATCCGGTGTCGCTGTCTTGCAGCAAGTGCACGATCCGAGCTTGGTCGCCGCTGTCACTGTTATTGTCAACGGTGAACCAATCGCCGCGATCGTTGAACGCGATTTCTTGCGGGTTGCGAAGCCCACGGGCATAAACCTCAAGGCGACTGCCATCGAGTTCGCAGCGGAACATCGCGCCGCTGGCCGGATCGGACAGCATTTCGCCCTCTTGATTGCGGAGGTGGTAACCGCGATCGCCGATGGTGAAATAAAGTCTGCCGTCGTAGCCACGAATTAACCCGTGCATGTCATGACCGCGAAAAGCCACCCGCACGCCATATCCGTCGCTCAGCACGACACGTTCGTCGGTCCGGCCGTCACCGTCTTGGTCGACCAACTTCCAAAGCTTAGGGATGCAGGTGTAATAAACGTCGTTTCCGATCGCCAACACGCCCGCCCCGGTGCCTTCTTCGAGATGGTTGAACCCATCGGCGACAATCACACTTTCGTCTGCTTTGCCATCGCCATCGGTGTCCGCTAAACGACGAATTCGATCGTCGTGCTGGGCGTACGTGACTGCCCCATCGCCGAGTAGCCGCTTGTGATACTCGATTCGATCCTGGACCGTTTTGGCAGCCAAATCGGCCAACAGCCAATTTCGATCGTGCCCACGGTTGTCCGTGACGCCACGGTTTTGCCGAAACGTTTCGCAGACATACACGCGGCCTTGCCGGTCAATATCAAAGGCAACAACGTTGGCCAAATTCGGCTCTGCGGCCCATAAATTGATGTCCCAGCCTTCTGCCAATCGAATCGCCGCCATCGCTTCGGCAGGTTCGTCGGACGCTTCTGCGATCTCTGGTTTTAAGGGCTCGATCGCGTTCAAATCGACCGCGGAGGCGGTTTGCAATCCACCGGTGAATGCCAAAATCAACGCCGAAAAATGCAGACGTCGACGTGCCCCCGTCACGAGAGCAGCCCCCAACGAGAACGACGGACATTCAGACGAAAGAAGAGCTTGAAAGGATGTCATCAGCGATCAAATACAACGACGAAAAGTGATTTCCACTGGTTCAAACATTAGAATAGTCGCACCGGCATCGAATCAGCGAGGTCGGATTGCCAAACACAGGTGAAAAGTTTCCGACATGAACGGGCCCAACAGCGAAAGCAGCGACCAATCGATTCCCCCCCAAGTCGATCAGTCGAATGTATCCAGCGATCAAGCTCCCCCGTTTGTGGCCAAGCTGGTCGCGCAGCCTAACGAACCGGAAAGTCATGCCCGGCATGCCGGCGAAGAATCCGGCGGCGAAGAAATTCGTGTCGGATCGCCATTTCGTGTCGACCCGCCGCCTAGCACCACCGGACGTTCGCCGCGAACAGGTTCCGGAGAAGCTGCTTATGCAGACTTCGGGCCATTCCTCTACACCTCCATGGGTGCCGCGACGGCAGCGTTGACGATCGTGATCTTCGCCGCACTGGGCTACTTTTGGTTCCCAGCCGGCGGCGTGCTGGTCACCATGTTAGGAACCGGACTTTCGCTGATCGGACTGTTTTCGAACAAGCGTTTCCGCTTGGCAGCACTGGCAGCGCTGCCGATCCATCTCGGACTGTTCTTTCTGTGCTATAGCCAAGCGCTCGTTTAGCACGGGCAGGTGCCTGGCTAGTGCTTCGCCAACCTTTGAAAATTGGATTAGCCGTATGGCGTTTGCCACGGTTTCGGTGCAATAACCGGAGCTAACACCGGTCGGCCGATGAGCCGAACCCAAACATTCGGTCAAACGGAGCATGAGACGCACATGTCGGCGGAAGGCGCCGGGACAGCGTCTCTACGAAGCGAAGACGACGTTTTGCTAAATCGTGCTCGCGGTCACTCGGCTTTGATTTGGAACGTCATCGTGACACTGGCCGAAATCGTTTGCTCCCCCGGTGCGACCGGAACTGATCTTGCCTGAGCCATCATCATCATTTCGGGGCGTCGTGGTGATGGGCCGGCGCCGGCTTCATGGATTTCGATGACGTTGCCAAGCTCTGCACCCGCTGTTTCACACAACAATTTCGCTTTTGCCTGAGCGTCCTTGACGGCTTTGACACGAGCTTCACGCATCGCCGCTTCGTCATCCTCAACCGAAAACGAAATCCCATTGATTCGGTTACTACCACCCTGAATGACTGCGTCCAGGATTTCTCCGACCCGCGAGATCTCACGCACCTTCACACGAACATCGTTGGTGACCTGATAGCCGATGATTCGTGGTTTGTTGGGATCGACCGACCGACCGGGCTGTGGACGTTGATGATCATATTGTGGTGAAACGTTGAAGTGGGCGGTCTGGCGATCGCGTTGGTCGATGCCAAGTTTGTCGAGCTGAGCGAATAGATTTCGCATCGCCTCGTTATTAGCCGCCAATGCTTCCTTAGCCGTCTTGGCTTCGCTAACGACGCCGACGTTGACCATCGCCAAGTCAGGATCGGCAGACACCTCGCCTGTCCCGCTAACGGTGATACTGGGCCCGCGCACACTGTCGGCGTGGTTGTCCGCAAAAGCGGCAGGGGAGTTCACTATTGACGCAGTCAACATGGCGAAAGTGACGGCGGCAATCATCGGCAACCTCATTTTCGAATCGGTTGTCTTGTTCATGGATAGGTTCCTGAGAGAAAAAGTTGTCCTCGCATCTGTGGTTTTCCATCCGCCACGAGCAAGGATCGCCGGTGAATCATGGTTACAATAGTCTCCCCCGCCTCTCTCAAATTCAACCGGAAATAGTCACGCAAGGTCCCACCGATGCCCCAAGATCGCCCGGTTCCCCGATCGTTCAGCCCACGATCCGTTTGGCTGTTTGTTTTGTCATTCGCCTGTCTGGCTTTGCCGTCCGTCCGCAATGGCCACGCCGATGACCAAATTGATTACGTCAATGACGTTCTGCCGATTTTCGAAACTCATTGCATCGGATGTCATAATGCAGATGGTCCCGAGGGCGGATTTGCGATGGACTCTTTCGAAACATTGCTCCGAGGAGGCGAGTCGGGTATCGCGATCACGCCCGGCACGTCAAGCAGCAGTCGCCTGTTGTTGCTGGTGACCGGCAAGATGAACCCGATCATGCCGCCGGATGGCGAAGACGGCCCCAGTGAAAAAGAAGTCGAAACGCTGACGCGCTGGATCGATCAAGGGGCCCCCGGCCCACAAGGCGATCTTCCGATCAAACGAAAACTTCGCACCCCGGATATCAAAGCCAGTGAGAACGTCGCCAAGCCAATCACCGCCATCGCGGTCGCTCCCGATCAATCACGAACCGCATTCGCAACGTTCCAATCGGTTGAGATTCGGACCGATGATGTTACCACATTCACGATCGAGGACGATGATCTTGGCAAAGTCAATTCGCTTGCCTTTTCCAAAGACGCAACGCGAATCCTTGTCGGCAGCGGCTTAACCGGAGCCTACGGTCGCGCGGCAATCTATCGCACCGATGACGGGACGCTGGAGCAAGAATTTGTCGGCCACCGCGACACACTGTATGCCGCCGTGTTTTCACCGGACGAGTCACTGATCGCGACCGCCGGATATGACCAAGCGATTGTGCTTTGGGATGCCCGTAACGGTGAAGTAAAACGTGAATTAAACGGACACAACGGAGCGATCTTTGACCTCGCGTTTTCGCCTGACGGCAAAGTCCTCGCGAGCGCATGCGCCGACGAAACGGCAAAACTATGGAATGTCGCAACCGGCAAACGACTCGATACGCTCGGCCAACCCGAAGGCGAAGTCACCGCAATTGATTTTTCGCGTGACGGCCGATTCGTCATCGCTACTAGCGCCGACAACCGATTGCGTGTCTGGCAACTGCGTTCGATCGAACAACCGCAAATCAATCCTCTGATCGCGACCCGATTCATTGATGAAACGCCGCTGACAAACTTTGCCCTCTCGCCCGACGAACAGCTTCTGGTCGTTTTGGTTCAATCCGGAAACATCAAAGTCCTATCAACGAAAAATTGGCAGACGGTCGCGTCACTCGAAAGCCTTTCCGCCATGGGCACCGACTTGGCGTTCGCCGCCGATGGCGATTCTATTTCTGTCGCGACGATTGATGGCAACATCGTCCGGCGTAATCTGCCGACCCGACTCACGACACACGACTCAACACACTCCGTCGGCATGGCGGAGAAAATTTACCTGGACCTACCGGCTCCGACGTCGGTCAGCGAGCGCAAACTGCGAGACCTAGCCGGCGAGAACGTTCGGATTCTGGACGTCGGGCGCAGTGTTTCAGTTGAGGGCGAAATCAGCGATACCGGTCAAGCCGACTTTTATCGTTGGCCTTGCCACCGCGGCGAAGTCTGGGCGATCGATGCCGATGCGGTTAGCGACAGCCGACTTGATCCAATCGTCACAATCTTTGACGAAGACGATCGACCGGTGCAACGCGTTCGCCTGCAAGCAATCCGCGATTCGTACTTTACGTTCCGAGGCAAAGACAGTGAACAGAGCAATGACTTTCGTGTCTTTAACTGGCAGGAAATGGATCTGGGGCAGTATTTTTATGCCGCCGGTGAAGTGACCCGGTTGATGATGCACCCACGTGGTCCCGATTCGGGATTCAACGTTTACCCCGGACAAGGACAGCGATGGACGTATTTCGGAACCAGCGGGACCACCCATGCGCTTGGCGAACCGGCCTACATCGTGCGTCCACTTGGCACCGACGAACCGCCGTTGGCAAATGGCTTACCGGTCTTCGAGTTGACTTATGAAAACGATGACGACCCGATGCGATCAGCCGGAAAAAACAGTCGGCTAGTGTTCGTCGCGCCCCGCGATGCAACCTACACCGTCAGGATCACCGACACACGTCTCGAAGGAGGAGAGAACTACGCGTATCGACTGACGCTTCGCGCCGCTTCCCCTGGTTTTCGTGCCAGCACCGGCACGATCAAGAAACCACTTCGTCCGGCAACCGGTCGTGAATTTAGCGTGAACGTCGATCGGCTCGATGGCTTCCAAGGACCGGTGACATTCGAGATCGAAGGACTGCCGGATCAACTGGTCAGCAACTTCCCGCTTACGGTAGAAGCAGGACTCAAGTCAGCCAACGGCGTTGTTTGGGCGCCTCCGGGACTGCCCCACAATGAATCCGATCAAGAATCCATCCAAGACTCCGATGGTGAGGTTGCGTGGAGTGGCCTTGTCGAACCCAAAATCACAGCCTGGGCGATGATCAACGGGAAACGAGTCGAACGCCCCGCCGGGACGATCGGTAAACTAAGCGTGGAAGCATCGACGCCCCAAGTAATCCCTTCCATCCATCCGATCGATGGTGAGATCACTAAGTACGAAGACTGGGTCTTGCCAGTCAAACGTGGGGAAACGGTATCCGCCAGAGTTCAACTTGATCGCAAAGCCAGCTTCGTCAACGAAGTTTCGTTTGGCAAAGAGTTTTCTGGACGCAACGCGACCCAAGGAGTTTATGTCGACAATATCGGGCTGAACGGGCTATTGATTGTGCGCGGTGCGTCGCAGCGCGAGTTCTTCATCACCGCCGACCCAACCGCCAAACCAGGTCGGCGTTCGTTCTTCCTGACCGCCAATGTCGACGGCGGCCTGTGCTCACACCCGATCATCGTTGAAGTGAAGTAGCAATCGGTCACAACTTTCATCGACTTGCCTCGCCCAATCATGTTTCGCATTTGGCAGCACAATTGGCGTTGGGTTAGTGCTGGTGCGTGTATACCCAACCCTTCGATGCTGGCTAATGACGCAAACGGTTGCGAGCAAGACGATTTCAGTGAAGCTCAACAGCCCCTCCTCCCGGAAAAGTTGTTCCTGTCTAGCTTAACGGGCAACTCAGTTCCCTTGTGAAGATCCCCTCCAAGTCCACCGAACGTTCTGTTCGGAGAAACTTTGGCTGCGAAAGCGTGTTTGCGGGTCGAAACAGATTGAACGACGATTCATTAATCCCCCACTTGAATATTCAATGACTGTGAATAGACTCAATACTGCTCGTTGATGAGAATAACTCTCAACGGCATTCTCCCGCCAGCCAAGAACTATAGCGTCGCCCATCAGTGGTAGTTCGCTTATCCGGTTTTGTAGCCAGCCCATTTGACCATTAATTTGTAGGTTCAATGTCTCGCTGGCGCAAGACAGTTGGTTTCACATTGATTGAGTTGCTGGTGGTGATTGCCATCATCGGCGTACTCGTCGCTATTCTGCTGCCCGCAGCGCAGTCGGCGCGAGAGTCGGCGCGTCGGATGTCTTGCAGCAACAACCTTCGTCAAATCGGGCTGGCATTACACAACTACGAATCGGCTTACAAGAAGTTGCCTGTGGGATGGTCGATTTATTCACGCCCTCCCGTCGCTCCGATTTCGGTCAATGGGCTGTTCATTTCTTTGGCACCCTATTTTGAGAAGGGTGATCTCGTTCCCGGATACGATGAGATCAAGGGCTGCTATCACCCGGACAACCAAGAGATCGTCCAAAAGACGATTCCGACGCTTGCTTGTCCCTCCAACCCCGAAGCAGACCAATTGGTGGAACTCGAGGGCTTGGGCGTGCTGCACCCAAACATGCGGGGTGCGATTACCGATTACTTCGGCGTCCGTGACGTTCATGACAGCACCTATAGGCGCGAAAAAGGAATCATGCAGGAGATTTGGGGTCTGTCGAATCCTCCTGACGGCCACTACAGAGGCTTTCAGGACGTGATGGATGGACTAAGCACAACGATTTTCTTGGTCGAGAAAGCCGGTGGCGACTCACTTTGGCACCGAGGGCGTTACGTCGGCGAGCAACCTTATGCTTATTCAGCATGGGCGGGTCCGAATGGAGCGCAGTTCTATAGTGTCGTTTGCGATAGCAATCCCTTGTCGCCCTTTCCGTCCGGTCAGGATTTCTTGAACTGCCGCAACAATCACACGCCCTACAGCTTTCATCCCGGCGGCTTGCATATCCTTAACTGCGACGGTTCGGTCCATTTCATCACTGAGTCGATGGACTTTGATACTTGGTGGCGGTTAGCTCGTCACGACGATCGTGAAGTTGTCACGGAGGAGTTTTGATGTTGTCCAGATCCAAGACGCCCTGTTCATGGTTTGTAGTGCTGCTGATCGCGATCGTGTTGTCGTCGTCTGAGGGCTGCGGCGGTCGAGGTAACGAGCGAGTTGACGTCTATCCGGTAAGTGGCACCGTAATGTTCGAACGCGTTCCGGCCGCGGGAGTCGTACTCCAACTGATCCCTGAAGATGGATCCATTGCTGCGAAAGAAAACTTGAAACCCGGTGGCGTCACGGACGAGCGAGGTCACTACGACGTGATGACCTACGCTACCGGGGATGGAGCCCCAGCGGGGTCGTACAAACTGATCTTGTTTTGGCCACCCGAGATGGATGCCGATCCGATGGCGGAATTGACAAACAATACAGGTCGCGGCAAAGCCAAGACGCCTCCCATGATTCCCGATGGCCCGCCTGATCGATTTGCCGGGAAGTACTTCGATGCAAAGAAAACAGAGTGGAGCGTCAATGTCGCTGAACAAGAAGTGAACGAGATCCCTACGATTCAACTTTGATTCTTGCGCTAGGTATCTCAGTTTAGAGGATAAAGAATGAAACGATTTTTGATGGCGTTCGCAGTTACCTATGTGCTGATAGCTTTCAGCAGTCCCGCCATAAATGCGGAGACTGTTAGCCTTGCTAGTTCCATGAATCCAGCGGGGTATTTGGCTGAAAACCAAGTGACAGGTTCGTACTGGCGAATCAACAATGGCGATGGGACGCTGGGGACAGCCACGTCCACCGGAGACCGTGACGGCCCTGGCAACTACGCAGAACGAGAGAATCCATCGGACACAGGCACGGGCTTTGGCGATCCAATGGATATGTTCCCACGGGAAGCGAACTTCTTGATCGGCTCGTTTTCGTTTGACGAGACGGGGCTTACAGGAGTCGGTACGGAAACCAGGGTGATCACCAATCTGAATCCAAGCGAATTCTGGAAGAACGACCCGAATCGTACCAACCCCAGCTTGGGTCCGTCCGTGTTAAGCGACATCTCCGATCACGCCTTCGGATTAGCGTTCTTTGACGGCGATGGCGAGATCAAATTTGGCGGAATTGATGCAACGGATACGGTGACCTTTACCGATGGCGTTTTGACCAGCGTGGATTTTAACGTCACGACAACACTGTCATTCTCCGCGTTTACAGAAACGGTCACCTACGATGGTATCTTCTCAGCGACCGGCGACTCGATTAGCTATCAGATCGACGATACCGAGCCCATTGCAATTCTTGGTGGATTGCCGTCGACGTTCCAAGCGAACCTGAGCGGTACGATCAACCAGGTGGGAAGCTACTCAATCAGCGCGGTCCCCGAGCCCAACAGCCTTGTCATGCTTGTTGTTGGTACCGCAGCGGTTGCGTTCCGCAGAAGACGTCGGGGAGATGCGATACCGAAAGGTCCATAGTCGACGAATCACGATCAAATCCGTTTTTGTTAGCAGCAAGCCAATCCCAAGTGTTGAGATTTTTCTGGGACCAGCCAGCGAGTTGAAGTCTTTCTTTACACGAAGGTGAACCAGATGAAGAAGTTATTGGCTGCGGCCACCGCCGCGCTGTTAGTGAATATCACGGGCATGGCCGTCGCCGAGACGATCATTGAGCTTGGAGGGCCAGCGACGGGCTATTTGGCTATTTCAAATTTCAAGACGAGTGGCACACAAAACGGAATTGAAGGGAAAGACTCAATGGGCAATCCCGATCCGTCTCACAACGGGTTGCCTGACTACGCCAACTATCGCATGGCCGATGGCAGGTACTCCGCGATCATTGCTTCGCCGCAGTCCACGTCGTCGGACTATAGTGCTTTCGCTAATTTTGCTTCAGGCACATTTAATGGTGCACCAATCTCGATCAATAATCAAAACATCACCGACTCAAATTTCTCAACGATGAGTGCGGGACAGATTAGTTTTGATAGTTCGTTGATCACAGGATCTGGAATCGAGAATGTCGACGTTGGGGCACTGACATTTAATTTTGACACTTATAATTGGGACGGGACGACGAACGGTGACGGCGGACCCTATACGGTAGGTGGGGTCCCCAGTAATCCATTCCCTATTTCGCCGTTTTCAACGGTGTACAGCGAACACAACGATGGTTCCGGTGCGGGGAATGCATCCACGATCTACAACGTATCGCTATCAAATGTCACCGGCACGGGACTCACGTTTGAAGATGGAATCCTTACGTCCATGGACTTGGACGGCGACTTGTCGGTTCTGATGCGAATCGGGAACATACCGTTTCAAGATCCCCCCAACGCATTCACATCGACAACCTTCACTGGCGACTTCACCGCTTCGGGTTTGAATTACGCGTTCAATGTCGAGCAAACCCAAAGCGTAGCGATTTTCAGTGGCATCAACATGGTCTTCAATCGCAGTGGTATCGCCTCTGTGTCGGCCGTTCCCGAGCCGTCGTCGCTGGTTTCGTTGGGCTTGATCTTTGGGGTTGTTGGTTTGCGTCGTCACCGTCGCAAAGCCCCGATGAATTAGGTTTTGTACTTCCCGTACCGACGGCCTCTCTGCGGTTGAACATGATGCCGGCAGGCCCGGCCTGGGTCACCGAAAACGCGGAAGAATATACATCGAAAGGTATCACCGTGATTATGCAGTTGAACACGAATGATTCGGCTGAAGTCATTTCACTCTCCCACTGGGAGAGTCGGGCCTTCAGGCCCGGAGAGGGCCCCTCCCCGGCCGTTTGCTCGTCCGACCCTCCCGCAAGCGGGAGGGTGCTTTCCAGATGTTTAAACCTAAAGACTCGTGTTGACCTGCTTAAAACTCATGCCCCGACTATCGTTCGCACACGCCTCACCAGCGGATTCACGTTGATTGAACTGCTGGTTGTGATCGCAATCATCGGTGTGCTGGTCGGATTGCTATTGCCGGCGGTCCAGGCGGCTCGCGAGGCGGCGAGACGGATGCAGTGCAGTAACAACTTGAAACAGATTGGACTTGCCCTGCACAACTATGAGTCAACCTTCAAAAAGGTGCCGGTAGGTTGGTCTGTCTATTCTCGACCGCCGGTCGCGCCCATTTCAGTCAACGGAATGTACATTGCCTTGGCCCCCTACATTGAACAAGGCAATTTGTTGTCCAAATACGACGAGATTAAAGGCTGCTACCACCCAGACAATCAAGAGGTTGTCCGCAATCATGTTCCGACACTTGTTTGCCCATCGAACCCCGATGGTGATGGCACGATCGAATTGTCGGGCATCATGGGAGTCGTCGGAGGCGACATTCGTGGCGGCATCACCGACTATTTCAGTATCGCTCAAGTTCACGATTCGTCGTACACGCGAAAGTACGGTTTGATGCAATGGATTTGGGGACTGACGGATCCGCCACAAGGTCGCTATCGTGGCTTTCAAGATGTTCTTGATGGGCTAAGCAACACCATCTTTCAAGTCGAAAAAGCAGGTGGCGATTCGCTTTGGCACCGGGGCCGATACTTGGGCGAATCTCCTTACGCCTATTCTGCTTGGGCTGGCCCAAACGGCGCCCAATTTTACAGCGTGGTTTGTGATAGCGACCCGAATAACTTTTGGCCATCGGGGCCGGACTTTTTGAACTGTCGAAACAACCATACGCCCTACAGCTTTCATCCGGGCGGATTACACGTTTCGATGCTGGACGGTTCGGTCCGCTTCATCAGCGATTCCATGGATTTTGAAACCTGGTGGCATCTCGCGCAACATGATGACCGTCAAGTCGTTTTCTTGGATGACTAATCAGTGTCGGTTGTTTCGACAGTGCTCACCCGTTTCTTATCATTCATCCTATTTCCACCTACAACTAAGAAGCTACTACATGATCAAGAACGCCGGAAAATCGAGTGCATTGCTGTCAGTCGTATTCGTTTTACAGCTTGCGGTGAACACGGTTCGTGCAGAGACGACCGTGAGTCTCGCTAGCACGATGGATCCGACGAGCCATCTATATGATGAGCACCCTTTTTTATTCGCCTACTACGAGGTGGGGCGTCCTTGGAACGGAAGCCAGGTGGAAGACGGAGCATTTGATGCGACGAACGGTTTTGCTGAAACTGGAGGCGGAATCGATATTTGGCCGCGTGAGACGGCGTTTCAGGTTGGGAGTTTCTTTTACGACGAAACATCAATTGTTGGATCGGGAATCGAAACGACAATGATTACAGGGCTGGACACGAGCGGCTTCTGGACGCATGACCCGAACGGAGACGGAATAAACCCGGCGGGACCATCGGTCGAGTCAGACTTGTCCGATTACGGACTTAGTCAATACTTCAACACAGACGTGTTGATCACTTTCGGAGGACTCGATGCAAACGATACCGTCACGTTCACTGACGGCGTTCTTTCTAGCATCGATCTGAATGTCCTGACAACGATGTCGTTCTACGGCGTTGACTATGACGGTACATTTGGTGTCTCGGGAAATCAACTGAGCTATCAAATCGATGATACAGAACAAATCTTTGGTTTCGACGGAAGAATCGTCGCAAATATGACCGGTACGGTAAACGCAATCTCAGCGGTGCCTGAACCTTCAAGTTTGGCTTTTCTTGGGTTCGTCGGCTTTGGCTATGTGGTTACACGCAGGCGCGTGCGAGCATACGGGTAACAAACCAACCTAGCGGTCGGTCGCTCTAAAAGAGAATAGGCGGCTGAATTATAAACCGCGAGAAGCAACATCGACTTGGGTTGGTCGTCGTTAAAGAGTCTCAAGTTGATTTTCGCGATTAACGACCGGTGACAAACGATGGTTAAGAATCGGCATTTGGACGCCCGTTTGAAACGTTGGTTTTGGGCATGGCATTTCTGGATCGGGCTTGTCGCTAGTCCGGTCTTGGTTGTGCTAGCAGTGACCGGGGCGATCTACATCTTCAAGTCCGAGCTTGAGATTTGGTGGTACGCTGACCAAGTCGCGGCGGAAACCGAATTGATGACGCCCTCTGGGACTTCGATCGCGGTTCAACCCGTGGTCGACCAAGTCATGGAGTCGCTGGGTGACCAGTATTCCGCCTACGGAATGGAGATCGAAACGGGATCTGGTCGTGCGCCCGCGGTTTTGGCGATGAGCGACGATGGCAAACACGATCTGGTACGCCGTCACTTCGATCCGGCCGACGGCCGGTTGATGGGCGAGATTCCATCCAATCACTTTTTTGATTTCGTTCTCGATTTGCACCGGCGGCTAATGCTCGGGACCATCGGACGTGTCTTGGTTGAACTGACGACTGGCTGGACGATCGTCGTGGTCTTGATGGGGATCGTAATCTGGTGGCCTCGGTCATGGAAACAGGCGAGCGGAGTCTTTTGGCCTCGACTTCGCGCAAAACGCTATGTTCAACTGCGTGACTTGCATAGCGTTGGTGGCGTCTGGGCAGGAATCTTGATCGTATTGATCTCGCTCACCGGGCTTTTGTTTTCGATTGTCTGGGGCAGCAGCTTTCACGCGACTGCGTTTGTTACGGGGCAGTATGATGCTGCGTTATCACCACCTCAATCGGTAAGCTCGCCCGATCGCGATCACTTGGATGCCGATCGGATCTTGAAGATCGCCCGGAAACTTGAAATCCCGACCGGCCGCATGTCAGTCGACTTTGCGCGTACCGAAACCGACTCGATCAAGATCACCGCAGGTCACAAGTACGGTGCACAATCGACGCGCCTCGTGATCCTCGACCGAGCAAGCGGTGATGTGCTGAGCGATCATTCTTTATCGAGCTTGCCGCCGATGGCCGTTTACACGCAAATCGCTTATCCGCTGCACATTGGCACGATCGGAGGTCTGCCGACGAAGATACTTTGGTTGATTGCTTCGCTGATTTTGGTGGCCCTACCGTTTCTTGGGATCGCAATGTGGTGGACCCGTCGAAAACCGGGGGCTTCTGGTGCTCCGAATCGTCCCGCAATCAATCGACCGTGGTGGGTGACCGGCGCCGTGATTGTGTTGGGCATTAGCCTTCCCGTCGTGGGCATTTCGATGATTGCAATCACGATCATCGATTCCTTGATTCAACGCTTTCGTCAGAGGCCAATCATTCCTGATTCCAAGGGTTGATCAGGTCAATCGATGAATGATACAAATCGGCTTCGTCGGCGGCGAAACATTACCGAACTTGCCAGTCCCACCAGGAAGGCGAGCGACGAGGGTTCCGGGATGGCTGATACGTTGCTTACGTTGCCATGAACATCCCATCCCAAGCCGTAGAGTCCAAAGCCGTTCAGATCATCTTCGTCAACAACATTTAGATTCCATTGATCGCCAGAGAATGCGATGGTGCCATCGTAGTTGAGTTCATCTGCCAAACCAAAAACGTTGTAGTTAAAGTTGACGTCGGCGCCACCATCGATCGACATGACCTGGCCATCGAGTAGCGTGACCGATCCCCAAGCATTCGAAGCGGTCGAGACGTATGGACCGCTGATGTAGCCGAAGATTGGATCATCGTCCGCAACATCATTCACGAAATCCAATTGAAACCCAACGATTCCGGCAACCTCCATTCCACTGCCGATCAGGCTCGAATCGTCATACTCGACGGAATAGCTGTTGGAGAACGTGGTCTCTGAGCCATCATCACCGGCAAGAAAAACATCCCCGGTTTCTTCGTCGTATCGGCCCGTTTGTTCTGCGTACGCAGATGGAGAAAACGTTGCAGAGTCAAACTGGCTAAGGTCCGTTTGACCGGCCTGCGGGTCACCAGCCGGATGGGACGCGACACCTTCGTCCGCCAGGGAGTACATACCGTCACGTCGAGGCGCCCAGTCTTCGATCAACTCTCCAGTCGTTCCGTCACGCTGCTCATACGCGGGAGCACTTAACTCTGCGAACGTGTGGGCTCGGAAATCAAACCAGCGGCTGTCGCCGTCAGCGCGTAACTGCAGGGTAAACGTTTCCGCCGCCGATAGCGAATGGCTACCCACATCGACATTGACACCGAATAGGATGACACAGCAAACGATAGGAATATATCGACACATGGCGGGGACCTTATTGGACGAGTGCTCCGTCGAGACCCAATGTTTGGGTTCGACTCATTAGCCGACGGGCGTTAGCTCCGGGTATTGCAACGAACCCGTGACTAACGCCGTTCGGCTAGTCCTAATTTCATCTCTTGACGAAGCACTGGCTTGTTTTTTCTGGCAAGAAGGAAGTCTACGTGAACTGGGTCCCGTTTCTAGTGACGGCGGAAGTTTCACCACCGCTGATGTTTTTTTGACCGCGCCATCTATGTCTGCCCCACGGGCATGCGTTCGGCGATCTGACCGTCTTCCAAGGTCAGGACTCGGTCCGCATAGTCGGCGACAGCGGGATCGTGCGTGACAACAACTGTCGACCGTCCGGCGGTACTTGCGACGTCGCAAAGAAGCTCACAAACAGCATGTGTGTTTTTTCGGTCAAGACTACCGGTCGGTTCATCGGCCAGGATGAGCTTGGGTTGATTCACCAACGCGCGTGCCAAGGCGACACGCTGCTGCTCTCCGCCAGAAAGCTGAGCCGGTCTACTTCCCATTCGATGCGACATTCCCACATCATTTAAGCAATCCCGTGCAATCGGAACTGCCGTGCGCCGGCCCATGCCTGCCAATAGCAAGGGCAACGCGACGTTGTCGACGGCATCCAAGGTCGGCATCAGGTTGTAGGCTTGAAAGACCACGCCCATCGATTGACGACGAAGTGAAACGATGGCCGAATCAGACATGCGACAGATGTCGTTTCCTTCAAAATGGATGCTTCCCGAATCCGCCCGCTCTAGACCACCGAGCAACTGCAACAGCGTCGACTTCCCAGACCCCGAAGTACCCATCACGGCGATAAACTCTTCCGAGCTCGCCGTCAAATCCACCCCGCTAATCGCTTCAACGAACGCATCGCCACGGCCGTATCTCTTGTGCAACGCGGTGGCCACAATCACCGGAGATTCGCTGTCTGTATTCGTGGTCATGCGATGTCCTTGATCTTCAAGTTGAGCTTTCCCGACATCAGGCCTGCCGGTGTTCGCCGGCTGATCCGCCAGCCAGCGATTAATGCTGTGAAAACACAAACAAAAATCGTCATTACCCACCCGGGCCACAGCCACTGCCAGGGGACGAAAAATGAAGGACGAATTCCGGCGAAGTCTAAGCGGAACCCCACAATGCTGCTCACTTCCAACAGGATGAAAGCCCCCGTGACACCTACCAACGATGCAATCACCACCGCGGCGATTCCGATCAGCAGGCTTTCGCCCAATACCAGCCGCAACAGTCCAAATCGAGTGAGTCCGCAGCTTCGTAATACTCCAATTTCAAACGCGTGGGCGCGAAGCGATTCCTGGAGCGTTGCGCTAACGGCGATCAGACTCAGCAACAGAACCATCAATGGCCCCCATCCCATGCGTTTCGCAACTCCCGCCCCCCAATCACCCATCAATTCAGAACGTGTGCGATCAAGGTCGTCGACTTGAACGATTCGCTGTGTCAGTCGAACGGCAGTCCCACCATCGGGTTGGTACATGATGGGGCGATGTAGATCGATCCTCTTCGACAGAGCCGATTCCACCGCTTCGCGCTGGCGCGAGGCCAATTGATGGGCTTCAGCCTTTGGAAGGTCACTGCGGTAGCGTGAGATCGATCCCTCGGAGTCGGGCTTGGGCGAACCCAGTAAGTAGTTCGCATAGGCGACGGGGAAATCACCGCGAACCGTCTCGGCATCCAGGACGACCATCGCCTGATGTTTGTCGCCACGCAAACGGACTTTGTTGAGTTTCGTCATCATTCGCCAGCCACTCATTTCGACGATCGCCGCGACGGTGTACCGGCGCGATGTGGGACCGTCGATGTCGGGAACATCAATGGTGATCATATCGCCGACCTTCACGTCAGCGCTCCTGGCATACCAATCACTCAGCAAACAATGATGGCGATCGATCAAGTCCGAAATTGACTTCGAATGGTCGCCGTCGATCAGACGAATCGGTAATTCGGTCACTTCGTCTTGCAGTCGTTCCGAATCGATCCCCATGACGAGTGTCGGCACCGTGGATTCGTCTTCGCTCCGAATCCGGGTATCGAATAATGTCAGCGGTTGAAACCCTTGGAACTCTGATGCGGCGAGTATCTGTTCGGTCTCGTCTTGATCCAACCCGAAAGGATGGATTGAAACGAACCACCGGGGAATCGCTGGATCAATCATAAATGAATGAAGCATGGACGCCCCCCAGCACATCAACCACAAGAAGGCACCTATGCCGACGGAAATCGACAACACCGCACCTGCGCTTCGAGAACCATCACCGGAAACTTGGTTGGAAAGGACAAGGGGAGGCATACGGGTCAGCCAAGCGATCGGCACGACAAACACTCGGCAAACCAGCCAAATCACCAGTGGTGTCACGAGCACCGCGGCGATTACAAGTGTGGGTATCCCGGCCCATGCGGCAGCTCGTGCCCGATCAAGAGTCCCCGCGGGAGTCATCGAAATCGCGACAAACGAGATCAATCCGATTCCGATCGCAAAGGAAGCCAACTTACTCGCGAGACGAAGATTGGTTCTCGGATCAGAGTCGCTCGCCGTTCCCCTGACCGAACTCGTATAGCTCGCAACGAGTGCCGGCCTGGCACTTCCGATCAAGGCGCTTGCAAAGACCACGCCGCCCGTTTGGAAAACACTAAGCAAGTCCGGCTCGGCGCCAAGTTTTAAAAATGGAAGGTAGGAATTAACCAGTGCCAATAAGCCCCAACAGATGGCAACCGCTCCGGTCAATCCCGCTACGGAAAGCAGCCCAGCTTCGGCAAAGACGACGCTTGCTAGAGTTCCGCGAGTAGCCCCCAGAGCACGCAGTAGCGATAGTTGAGCCGTCCGCTCACGCACAGACGTCCCCTGCACGCCGACAGCAATAAAAACGACGAACGACGCCGACAACAGTAAAGCCGTATAAACGGCGGTTCGCGAAGCGGCAGCGCCCGATGTTTCGCGATTGGCACGTTGAATATCGGCGTTGTCCCAAATCTCAATGTGCCCCGGCAACTGAGAGACCCGCGCAGCCCAATTCGATTTGAAAGAATCCCGATCAGCGACACTGCCAAAGGTGAGGCGAGCGTCCGAAGGCGGCAATTTTCGACCGGCAAGTCTCTCCGCCGCCGCGCGACTAATTTGACGATACATGAATCGCACTTCGGGATGGGAATAGGTCGGAGAGTCCACCGATTTGGCGACCCCAACCACGTGCCCACGGAACACCCCTGCGTCACTTTCGAGACGACGCCAACTGTCGAGCGTCAGTCCTAACGCATATCCCTCCCGCACAACGATCTCGATCGGGTCCACTCCATCAGATGCAGGCCAACTTCCAGACGAAAGTTCTCCCTTGGGGCCACCGTCGTCCCAGGCGAGATACGCGTCTCGGCGACCGGATATCCATCCACCCATCCCGCCGCGTTCCATGCTGTTGAAACTCTCGCGATCCAAACCGCCAGACTCCAATCCCGGCATGTCAACCGCTCGGACAGTCATTGCCGTATGCAACTCAGCCACCCGAATATCGGCGCGCATCGCCTCTACCAAAGCTCTGTCGATGTACGGATGAACTGAGTCGGTCGCAGCCAGATGCAATTCGAGACGCCCCAGCAGCGCATCTGCGGTTCGCGGCGCTTGATCAAGTAGCGATCGTCGCCCCACTAAAGCAGAAAGCAGAATGCTAGCTGCGAAAGAAATCGCGATAGCACTTGCGAGCAGCCGCCCTCGATGGGAACGCACGCTGGCTCGCAATAGAACCGTGACCGCACCGGTAGGCATCAACCCCATCGGAGTACGCATCTCTTGTGAATCCAATCTGTCGAAAGGCTTGTTACTGCTTCCTTTGAGATCGCATCATGGAAACACAACCCAGAACTCCGAGCAGGGCAATTGATGAAGGTTCGGGTATCGCAGTGATCGTGCCTTGCAAGTCATACTCGACGGGACTTCCAAATCCGACGGTGGACACGAAGTTGCCATCGAAACGATCGCCGGAAATGTTAAAGCCTCCCGTTGCCTCCACGCCTGTGGTCGGGATAAACAGACTGCCTGTGGTGGTCAGGTCGATGCTAGACACCGCCCCCCCAATGAAACTGATTGTCCCCGAAAACGCATCGATCGTCGTGACCACATCGGTCCAACGACCGAAATTAATGTAGCTAGGATTGAGCGGGTCGGCGGTGATGCCAAGATTGACATCGGTGATTTGTGCCATGCCGTTGCCCCCGATAACCGAACTGTCATCGTAAGTCAGTGTCCCAAAGCGAAACCGTTCATCATTTGGGAAACCATCAAAGGCGAGGCTTCCAAACGTCACGCTAGGGTCAGCAATGGAATGAAATCGCTGCTGCGTCTCGCGCGGTGGAGGGTCGACTAAGTCCATGCGAAAGAACGCGTCGGATCCCCGTTCATAATAAGCCGTATCTGGATCGGCGATTCCTTGGATCGTGACAATCGCCGCATGGGTATTGGAGCCACCGAATAGACAAAAACAAGTGGCGACAAAGACAGAACGCATAAGGTGATGCACGAGAAACTCCAACTTTTCAATGGATGTAAATTATTTCAAAGATGTTTGTTCGAATTCGCTTTCGAAAGGTTGGCTGACCCGAGATGGCGGTTTCTCCATCGCAGACGGCGAAAAAATCGCCAAGATTGAATGCCACGTCGAGAAGTAATTCTCCGAGTAATTCCCCGACCGGTTGCGAAGACCGAGCCGGCTTCGCGCACCAACGCAAATGTCAGACCAATCCGGCACCACTAGCACAGATACGTTTTCGATGCACAGACTGACCGCACTGACAAACTGCAGTGGCGTTGCATCGATTTCATCGCAAAGACTTCAACAGCGTTGAATCACCCACCTTTGGAAGTGCCCCGTGTCGCGCGAATGACTGGACAGGGCTGCCTGGCAGAGCGACAGAACCGTCGTGATGCTACGGTTTGTCCGTGAGATGACGGGCAAACTTCTTGGCTAACGACATCGCTGCAGTTTCTTCGATAGGAATGAACTTTCCCCGGAGTAGTCGCGAATTTGAGGCGTTCAGGGCAAATTCAGAACACGTTCCGAAGCGATCGGAACAAGCGTCAGGTGGTTGAGCCGCATCAACTCGGTGCCTTCGCATTCTTTCACGACGATGTCGATTGCGGTCACGTCGGCGTTCAGTTGAATTGAACCGACGTCGAAAATTCCGAATTGATCCGCCGTCGCGGTCTGCCGGACCGTGTGCTCCAGAGATTGCGGCTGTGGCGTTTGCTGCCCCGCGATGATCAAAAGCTTGCCGCCGGCATCGGTTGGCTTGCATCCGTAACCGAGTTTGACCTGGTAGCGTCCTGGTGTTTTGACTTCGACTCGAAAACGCACGCGTTCGCCGGGCTGGCTCCAGCCCTCGATCGTGTCCCAGTCGTATCCGTCGAAAATGGATTCGATGTTAGCGCCTTCGATTTCGCCCCAACTGGGACCGATTCGAATCGCTTGATCGTCAATCGGTATGGCGATTGGCCGGTACTGCTGGCCTTCGGTCACGTCGTCGAACCAGCGAACGAATTCGGTTCGCAATCGATCGACCTGATCGGGGTAGCGTTTGGCTAGATTGCTCGTTTCGCCAGGATCATCGTCGACGTTGAACAGTCTCCACTGGCTGCGAGTCGCTTTTGCACCGGTCCGAACCTGGGCGAGCAACTTCCACGTGCCGTCGGAAATCGCCCAGCGTGAATCGGGGTTGGGGTGGTACCGATCCCAAGTGTGATAGACAAACCGATGATGCTGGGTAGCTGAATTTTCGGTCAACAGTTTGACCATGCTCTTTCCATCAATCGGCCGATCACCGGGCGGTTCGACCCCGGCGAGTTCACAAAAAGTCGGCAACCAATCCACGTGCGAGGTCAGCGCGTCGACGGCACGACCGGCATGGATCTTTCCGGGCCAACGAACAAAACATGGCGGCCGCACACCACCTTCGTAAACACTCGCCTTGTTACCGTTCAAGCCTGCTTTGAAGTGCTTGCTAACACCACCGTTGTCGCTGGTAAAGACGACGATGGTTTCGCGTTCGATCCCCTGCTGTTCGATCGATGCCAGCAGTCGGCCAAGGTTGTCGTCCACGCGTTCGATCAACGCGTAGATCCTTGCTTCCCGCATCGCCAACCCGCGCGCGAGGTACTTCGACAACAGCTTGTCGCCTTCGGGTTGCTGGTAATGAGAGGTCTCGAGCAGGAACGGGGAATGCGGCGCGTTGTACATCAAGGCACAAAAGAACGGCTGAATTCCCTGCTGCCGCGTCGCTTCGATAAAGTCGATCGCCGCGTCGGTGAAGAGATTCGTGACGTAACCTCGCGCCTCGACCGGTGTGCCGTTGTGATAAACCTGATCGGGAAAGTGATAGCGTTCCAGGTGACCGTGATAGTGTCCAAAGAACTCGTCGAAACCTCGATTTTGTGGCTGGTAGTCGGGGTATTTACCGAGATGCCATTTCCCGAACAGCCCCGTTCGATAGCCCGCCTGTTGCAACAATTGAGGCAGCGTGATTTCACCTAAGCCCATCGAATCGCCGCCGAGCCGTGTGTTGTACAAACCGGTTCGCAAGTAGTAGCGTCCGGTCATGATGCCGGCTCGCGTGGGTGCACACACCGGCGCCGCATAATACCGCCGGAGCTGCGTTCCTTGTTTGGCAAGGCGATCGATGTGCACGGTATCGATGTCCGCATTTCCGGTCGCGCCGGTGTCCCAATAGCCCTGGTCATCGGTCATGATGAAAACAATATTCGGACGCGGGTTCTCGGTCGATGTTTCCGCGACAAGTGTTCCGGCCATCAACATCAAGACGATCTGAGCGGCGGTTGACCTCGCAATCGACGACTGAATTAAAACGTTGTTCAGGTGAAACATGATGGAGGCCAAACGAGAGACGGGATTCCGGCGATGATCGTTGCGAAGCCGACAGCGAACCATCGACTCGGGGGCGCGCCGGTAACTCACGTTCGCCGGACGGTGCCCCTATCCTAAGCAGTAGGATCCATTGGTTGGGTGAAGAACGATCTGGTTCAGGAGATATCGACATGCGCGTCGCCGTGTTTAGCACTAAAAGTTACGACAAAGAATTCCTCGAATCCGCTAACGAGGGACGCCACGAGCTGACGTTTTTGGAGACCCGATTGACCGGCGAAACCGCGGCGTTGGCGAGTGGTCATGATGCCGTGTGTCTGTTCGTCAACGACGAAGCCTCGGGCGAAAACCTTCAAATCCTTGCTGATCTCGGCGTGCGATTGATCACGTTGCGTAGCGCGGGCTTTAACCACGTCGACCTGGAAAAAGCGGACGAACGAAACCTGACCGTTGCGAGGGTTCCTGCCTATTCGCCGCATGCGGTCGCCGAACACACCGTCGCTCTCATGTTGACGCTCAATCGCAAAATTCACCGGGCACACAACCGCGTCCGTGAAGCCAACTTTTCTCTCGAAGGTTTGCTGGGTTTTGACATGCGTGGTCGCACCGTCGGCGTGGTGGGCACCGGCGTGATCGGTCAAGCAACAATCAAGATTTTGCAAGGATTCGGCTGTCACGTCATCGCTTATGATCCGTTCCCCAGCGATGACGCCGATTTTCAATACGTTGATCTGCCAACGCTGTTCTCATCCAGTGACATCATCACGCTCCACTGCCCGCTCACCCCGGAAACGTTTCACCTGATCGACGCTGAAAGCATCGCCCAAATGCAACGAGGCGTGATGCTGATCAACACAAGCCGTGGGGCGTTGGTGGAAACGCAAGCCGTCATTGACGGACTGAAACGTGGGGACATCGGTTACCTAGGTCTGGACGTCTATGAAGAGGAAGCCGACCTATTCTTCGAAAACCTTTCGGGCGACATCATCCAAGACGACCAGTTCATGCGGCTAACGACGTTCCCCAACGTTGTCATCACCGGCCACCAAGCGTTCTTTACCGAAGAAGCGCTCAGCGCAATCGCGAAAACGACGCTCAACAATGTCAGCGATTTTGAAACCGGCGAAATCCCGGAAAAGAACATCGTCTCGGTCAATCAATACCGTCGCTAGCCCTTCGCAACATCGGTCGACCTACCCGATCGGAGAATTACTTGACGAGCGGGCTAGAAGCCGATACCTTGATGATATTGATTCTCAATACCACAAACATTTGAACACTGCCAGGAGATCGCGGCGGCACCGGGCCCCCCCGCACCGTGGTCAGCCATCATGCCCGACAGAAGGCGTGATCCGGCGAGGTTCGAAGATGGTTTGTCGCCGAAATATCGGTCATGCCGTCACCGCCCAAATAGCACCAGAACAGTCGCCCCCCAACCCCGGAGGCATCGCGATGTCACACATCGATTTGGTTTGGCTGCACGCCCTCGTGATCGGTGTTCCCGCCATAGCGACAACGATCCTGGTACCGATCACCCGACACGTTCGACGCCGGACGCTCTGGCGACACAACTCACGTTCCGTCTGAACCGCTATCTCCGATTCCTTATGCACCGTCACTATCCGCAGCGGGATCTTCAATCCGCCGCAGCCGAGTACTCGGTCGGTTGCTACAGCCGAACGATACAACTTTGCCAGTACGTGTTGGCCCGCGACGACGAGAGCTTTGAAGCGTTAGTCTTGTTAGGACTGTCGCTACTAGCAGTTAACGCGACAGAAGAAGGCATCTCCTCGCTCGAAGAAGCCGCGTTGATCCGACCGCTGGACACGCCGACCCAAATCGAATTGGCGATCGGATATGGCGCGAACGGGCGGTCAGCCCTTTCGCGGGACTTGTTGATGGGCATCGCGACCGGACATGCCGAGACATCTGACCAGATGTTGCGGATCGCGGTTGGGTTCGAGGCCCTCGACCAACCTCGACTGGCGATGGAGGCGTGCCGGAATGCCGGGGCACTGAATCCCGAGTCGGCTGAAGTTCATTTTCGGATGAGCTATTACGCGCGACAATGTGGGCATGCTGCCAGCACGATTGAAGCGTTGTTGCGACGAGCAATCGACTTGGAACCACGCAACGTTCACTATCGGGTTGGGTTAGCATCCCTACTGATTCGACTTGGCCAACCGAATAGCGCGCTGACAATCCTGCGATCGGTGGTTCCTGCGGAACTCGATCGAGTGACTTGCACGAGTTGCTTAAAAAGGATTGCCAATCTGTACTTTGATTTCGGTGAGGTGGCGATCGCCAAACGCTGTGCGGAGCGTCTTCAAGCCCTCGTGTCAGCTGCGAATCCATCATCGCAAATGAGCAACGAAGGTCACTCGGTATTGTTTTTCAACTGAGACACCATGTCTTATGGTGAGGTAACTGTCAAAGCGATCGTCTGGCGAGTCGTCTAGCCTGGTGTTTTGAAAACCAGGGCAGGCGGTTGGGAAACGATTGGAGTAAACTTTGTCCCTGGCATTAGCCAACGAGTCAAAGCTCCCCACACTTCCCGCGATAGCTACCCCCCAGCATGTTGATGATTCGCCGAATACTATTGCTCGCCCTTCCGCTGCTAACCGCCGTGGTTGGGTCCGCCGATGAACCTCGTTACTCCATTCTATTTAACGGCAAAGACCTATCAAACTGGAAAGGAGACTCTGAGTTGTGGTCTGTCGAAAGCGGCGTGATCGTCGGGCAGACCACTGATGACGCGCCGATTCCGGCCAACACATTCTTGATCTGGCAAGGTGGCGAGGTCGGGGATTTCGAACTGAAGTGTCTCGTCCGATTCGAAGGCAACAATTCTGGTGTTCAGTACCGAAGCGAACTCGTCGCCCCCGGTTCACTGGCCCTGAGAGGTTACCAAGCCGACTTACACCCTCGGCTTGACTACATGGGCATGATGTACGGCGAAAAAACAGGCCGTGGGATCATCGCCCAAGGTGGCAACCGCATCGTGATCGGCGGCGATGAAACAAAATCTGCCAGTGCACTTTCGCCGCTCAAAAACGTGGACACCGCCGCTTGGAATGAGCTGCGGATCGTCGCGGTCGGGAACCGCATGATTCATCAGATCAACGGCGTCACCACCGTGGATGTGACGGACAATCATCCCGACGCCAGACAAAAAGGCTTGCTCGGATTACAACTGCACCGCGGCCCGGCCATGAAGGTTGAATTCCGCAGCCTGCTGTACCGTCCGCTGGATCAGGCCGAAGGGCAATCGCTGATCGATACAGTCGTGAAAGCAACCGATTCGACAATCAATCAGTCGGGTGACGATGCGGAAACGGCCTCCGAGCCGTCGGTCTGGCTAAAGAAAAATCCTAAACCCAATTGGATCTGGGCGGCCCGTCCCAAAGACGGTCATAAAGTTGCGTTTCGAAAGTCATTCGCCATCGAAGGATCGATCGAGAAAGCTGACTTGTATGTGTCTTGTGACAACAAGATGCAGCTTTGGATCAACGGCAAACGTATCGCGTCGAGCGATAACTGGGAGCGTCCGTTGTTTCGGTCGGTAAAGGACGCGCTACGCGGAGGGCAAAACACGATCGCGATCGAAGGCGAAAACGCCGGAGGCATTGCGGCGCTGGTCGCCAGCTTGCGAGTCCAAACCACCTCCGATGTCTCCTTCATCGACACCGACGCGAGTTGGAAAATTAGCGAAAGCCCAGCGAAAGACTGGCACCAGGAATCCTTTGATGATTCACAATGGATTGTCGCAAACTCGGTCGGCGAACTCGGGCGAGAGCCTTGGGGCCTGCCCGGCGTGGCGGGTGGTTCGTCGGGTTCGCGACTGATCGATCCGAACGGCATCTTCGCCCCACCGGGGTTTGTCGTCGAACAGGTTTACCAAGTCCCTCGCGATCAAGGCAGTTGGGTCTCGCTTGCGACCGATCCGCAAGGCCGCTTATATGCGTGCGATCAAGGCGGGCAAGGGCTGTTTCGCTTGACGCTACGTGACGGCCAAACACCGCTGGTCGAATCGATTTCCGACGGACCGATTGCAGATTTATCCGGCGCCCAAGGCTTGCACTGGGCATTCGACAGTTTGTGGTTTCATCGAAACGGCGGACACTTGTATCGGCTAAGTGACACCGATGGCGACGGAAAACTGGATGCTTCCGAGCAATACCCCGGCGGCACCGGCGGTGGCGAGCATGGAAACCATGCGATTCTGACGACCCCGGACGGAAAGTCATTGTTTGTCGTCGGTGGAAATCATGCGCCGATCGCCGAAGGCAGTGAAAGTCGGGTGCCGACTTGGTATGAAGGCCTGTTGTTGCCGCGCATGTGGGATTCCGGCGGACATGCCCGTGGCTTGAAAGCCCCCGGGGGCTGGGTCACACGACTGGACATCGACAAAAAAACTCAAACGATTCAGACGATTGGGTTTCGAAACGAATACGACATCGCGCTCAATCGTCACGACGACCTGTTCACATTTGATGCCGACATGGAATGGGACTTGGGGTTGCCATGGTATCGTCCGACGCGGATTTGCCTGGTTGCCAGCGGTGCGGACTATGGCTGGCGAAGTGGTTCGGGCAAGTGGCCGGCCTACTATGAAGATTCTTTACCGTCGGTCGTTGACATCGGTCCCGGTTCGCCGACGGGCGTGGTTTCGGGCCTGAGCACCGCGTTTCCGACTCAGTACCGTGACGCAATCTTCGCTGCCGACTGGACCTTTGGCACGATGTACGCGATCCACTTGAAACCTCACGGCGCCGGCTACACCGCCGAGGCGGAACCGTTTGTCTTTGGCAATCCGCTTCCTTTGACCGACGTCACGATTGGCGGCGATGGAGCGATGTATTTCGCGATCGGCGGACGCGGCACCGACTCGGGTGTCTACCGCGTGCGGTATGTCGGCGATCAATCGACCGCGCCGCCCAGCCAAGTCGATCCTTCATCACAACAAGCTCGTGCATTGCGGTCTCAACTGGAAGCGTTTCACGGTCAGGAAAACAAGGCTGCGATCGAAGCCGCATGGCCGCACCTCTCTAGCAAGGATCGTTTCCTTCGACACGCCGCCCGTGTCGCCATCGAATGCCAACCGACCGAGCAGTGGGCCAGTCGAGTTGCAGGTGAATCCAATCGGCAGGCTCGCATTACCGCCACCGTCGCACTTGCCCGTGTCGGAACGGACGCTCACCGCGAAGAAGCGATCGCCGGCTTGCTCGACTTACAGCCGAAGTCGCTTGACGAAGGTGAAACGTTGGGATTGCTGCGGGCTTATTCGTTGATCTTTCAACTGCTCGGTCAACCGAACGAAGCAGAATCCGCCGCCGTGGTCGCACAAATCGATCCGCTGCTTCCCGCCGACAGCGACGACGTGAACACCGAACTGATTCGTGTATTGACTTACTTGCGCAGCGAAAGTGTTGTGCCCAAGGCGATGAAGTTGATCGTCAACCGTCGTCCTACCGAACCGCCGGCGTGGGCAGAGCTCGCCACACGGAACGCTCGTTATGGCGGCCCGATCAATCGCCTGATCGAAAATACCCCACCGATGGCCGAGATCGGCTTCGCGTTTCAATTACGGCAGATGCGAAACGGTTGGACGCTGGATCTTCGCCGGCAGTATTTCACGTTTTTAAACGAAGCGGCGAAAGCATCCGGCGGCGCTAGCTATACCGGCTACCTCACCCGACTACGCGACGAAGCGTTGGCCACATGCAGTGACCAGGAACGACAAGCCCTGGGTGATATCACCGGCGAAAATTTTGATCCCAAGCCCGACTTCCCGATCACCGAACCGGAAGGTCCCGGACAAAAGTGGACCGTCGACGCGGCACTGGCGACACTGCGTGGTGCCAAGAACTTTGAACGTGGTCGGTCATTGTACTTCAGCGCAAAGTGCGCTTCATGCCACCGTTTACGTGGACTCGGTGGTGCCATCGGTCCAGACCTGACCAGCATTCCGAACAAGTTCGACGAGCGTTATCTGGTCGAAGCGATCGTGCATCCGAGCAAACATATTTCGGATCAATACGGATCGTCACGCGTGCTGACAGACGAAGGCAACGTTTACACCGGTCTGGTGATCGAACAAGACAACGGTGACCTTTTGGTCTATCCGATCGAACCGGATGCCAAACCGATCGAGGTCGAAGCCGACACCGTCGAAGTCATCGAGCCATCGAAAGTCTCTCAGATGCCCGAGGCGTTGCTCGATCGACTGAACGCCGACGAAGTCCGTGACTTGTTGACGTACTTGATGTCGGCGGGTAACAAGAATGATCGCCGTTACCGATAGCGTTGGCGTTCTTTGGCACTGACATGGATGCCAAACTGTTGCTCGTAGCGGGCCGTCTCGTTGACGAAATCGATTTCGGTGTTTTGATTATCAAACCGAAATCGATCCACGGGCGGCGGATCGACCGGGCGAATGTTATACAGTTCCAATAGCGACACCATCGTTGACCGTGTCGTTTCTCCTTTGAGGGCCGGTTCGTCATCTTCATCGATCGGACGCTCGCCAAGGTGTTCGATACGGACCGGCAATCCCTTACCAAAATTCGTTTCAGGATCATCATGCTGCGCGATCGCGATGTTGATCCTTGTCGGATAAGTTTCCGGCCACGGCTGTTCGCCCAGCATGGTACGTACGATGTCGCGTCGACTTTGTTTCAGCGTGCCGATGACCACGACCAGCGGGCGCTCATTGAGCTGACTGGTGCCGAGGCTGAGGTCATATTGACCGCGCAGGCTATCGAGCATCTCGCCCAAACCACCGACCTTCATACTCGGCTTGATCGGCGAGTTGCGTTGCAGTGCCCGCGCGCCTTCGTTTAACCAACCGACGTCGACTCGACTTAAAGACACCTCTTCTGCGATCTGGCTACGCGTCCATGTCAGACGGCCATCGCTGATTTGCAGCATCGAATGTTTACCGTATCCGTCGTGAAGTTGGACACGAAAGATAAACCGCCCCGTGCCGTTTCCGACTTGCAAATAGTTTCCCACGCCGGTGATCTCAAGATCGGCCGTCCGGATTCTCTGCCGGACATTGCAATCAAAAGAAGCACCGTTTCCGAGCCGGTCGAGTACCTGATCGATGACTTTTGATGCGCGTTGATGTTGAAGCTGTGGGTCGACTTTTTCGGCTTCGTTGACCGGTTCCGCCGTTTGAACGTCAACGGGCGACATCGCAAATTTGTTGTCAAGCGAGATTTGTTGCGCGATCGCGGAAGCCGAAAAGGGCATCATCGCGATCACCGCGGCGGCCAGGATCGGACATGTGAAACTTGGCGGTTTCGTTCGCGTTGGTCCAAGCATCGATTGACGTTCGGTGGAGAAACGATCGGCAAAAACCGAATCGGCGGGCTCGTTGAGGAAGCATCGGGGACGTCGACCGGTCCGTTCATTTTCGCGGAGTTTCACGCGGCAATCACCAGAAGACGAGGACTTGAAAGTCGCACCGAGGGCCGGTTTCCGATCATGGCGATCAATCTTCATGGGCCGGTTGTGGCGAATTTTCCAAAGAATCAGGTCGCAACGTGCCGATTGACCAATCACGTGGCCAATTTCGGCACTGTGTCGGGTCGGATCGTAAAGGCGATCTGCCTGGCACGTCCAGTCGGAATTGGGTCCGAAAGAACAGCTTTGATATTTCAGCCCAGGCGGGAATAGCCCCGCGAGCCGCAGACGAGCGCGGTACTACCCAAGGAATGGGGGAAAAGATGAAACGATTCGTCACTCACTTGTCGCTGGTCGCGGCTGGTGCGATGGTCGCGACCGGATGCGTACCGACTCGCCACAATTTGCCGCCGGCTCAGCAAATGATGGAACCTGGACCTGGCGTTGGTGGCCCCGGCCCCGGCGTCCTGACTCCACCTCCCTATGCCATGGGAGCTGCTGGACCAGGTGCGATGCCCTTGGCACAGAACGACGGCTCCGGCAATGTCCCCGGTGACATGACCGGGGAAGGTTCGGAGATCGCCCAGGTCGGCTACCTTGCCGGATGCCAGGGATGCAATACCGGCAGCGGCATCCCAGCCGGCGGCGGTATCCTTGATGGCGGCATGCAAATGGCGCCAATGATGCAGCCTGTTCAGGTGACCTTTGGTCGCCCCGAAGGCATGCAGATTCGCTACGACCAAAGCGGCGGCGGAATGTTTGACAGCGAGCCATTGATTGCACCGGCTCGCCAGAACTTTCCCCAAGGCGGCTTGTTCCGAATCAAGCTGACCAACATTCCTGGTCGCGAAGGCGTCGAGCTTTACCCGACCATTGAACTGGCATTTTCGAATCCACGAACCGGGGCTTACCTGGCTCACAATTCGATCCCAATTCAGTTTGACGAAGAAGATTTCGATCAAGTGCTGACGGGTAACTTCGTCACGAAGGTGCTGTACCTGCCCGATCCCGATTTCCAAGGCCCCGCCTTGGCCGGTATCGATACCTTGGTCAGCACACGGCTTGATCCGGGCATCGACCCGATCGTCGAAGCCGACCGTCGTGGTTCGATCCTCGCGATCGTCCGCTTGGGTGACAAAGACATCGAAATGGCTGGAGCCGGTGGTATGACCGGCATGGCCCCGCCGATCGCTGGCTTGCCGGCGCCGTTCGCCCCGGCCTTGACCGACGGTTGCGGCCCCAACGGCGGAGTCTGCTCGACAACTCCGCCGCAATTGCCCGGTATGATCTCCGGTGTCAACGCACCTCAGTATGGCATGCCGATCAGTGGCACTCCGATCGGATTGCCCGGTCCGCCACACATCCCATTGGGATCGCCCGCGGGACTGAAGAAGCACGTGATGCGTAACCGCACCCCGATGCATCTGCCGCAACCGGTCGACAAGGTCAAGATGACCGTCCGTCACCAGCCCGGCTACAGCTATCCGAACCCGGTTAGCCGAGTCCGAGTCACCGAGCAAAACATCCATCCGGGTGTTCCGAATCATCCCGGCCTGATGCAACGAGCCAGTCAATCGGTTGATCCCGATTGCCAACCGTAGGCTCACGCGGGCTGAGTTGAGACTCAAAGCAACGTAGGCACGGACGACGTCGGCATCTGCTCCTCATCAGATGACCGGCGTCGTTTCATGTAGCAGCAACATAGACGAGCTAGTCGATCAATCTTTGCGAGACAATGAAACACTTCTTCTTCAACAAACGCTGGGAACACGCCGTCACGAGTTTCCGACTGTTGGCTGTTTCGTCCTGTCTAGCCCTGGTAGCCATGATGATGGCCTCGACGAGTGACGTGCTCGCCGCCGATCCATTGCCGATCAACAATGGTCACCCGCTGTATCACCGCATGCTGCCCCCGGGGGCGATCTGGGCCAGTCCCCATGCGACGCAAATGCAACAGTCGACCTTTCAACCGGTCGCCTTTTCCGGACCTGAAGGCACGAAGTTTTCGCTGCCCCTGGGCGCCGGCTTCGCCGAAGAAGAATCCGAATTGATGGCTGGCCTGATGGTCGGAGCCGTCTACCGGTTCCGTATAACGAACATCCCACAATCGGTCGGCGTCGAACTTTATCCGACCGTTGAATTGATCGGAAAGCTGAACCCGCCTCCGGGGAAAGAAACTCTGTTTCCGATCCCCATCAACCTCAGCGAATCCGATCTGCTGAACGCGTTGGACGGCAACTTGGTGACTCGCGTGATCTACCTGGAAGATCCACAAACGGCCGTCCCGCTAGCCAAAGAACGACAAGACGATCGCCCCATCGATATCCCGCTCGACCAAGACGCATTGGCAACCGCCGATTCACTCGGCCGCCCAATCGCGATCGTTCGACTGGGATCCAAAAGCCCTCCGCGAGTCGCCGAACTGCAACAAGCGTTTTACTTCGGGTATCCCTCTTGGGCTCCGATCTACCAAGACACATCAGTCCAAGAAACCGTCCTCGCGCCCTGATCGGCCCACATCGATCAGACGACGCTCCCGCGCTGATCATGACGCTACGGGCTCGCCCCAGACACCATTATTTTCTCAACAGCTTCGCAACCGACCATGAAACGCATCTCCGCATTCCATCGCTGCGTGACCAAGTTTGTTGCTCCCATCGCGATCGGATTGGGGGCCATCAGCGTCGGTTGCCAAACCTCATCGCAGTCCGCGAATCTTCGCCTACCGGGCACACCGGTCGCTTCCGATTCGTTGGCCCAAGCCATGGATCAACCGGGCGGTCGAAAGCCTGTCGGGGCCCTGGCGACTGCAATCAGTCCCCCGCCGCCGCAGAGCACTAACGTCACGTCAAGCTACGTCGGTGATGAACCGATCGCCCAAGTCGGCTTTGTCGATCGATTGCACCAACGGATCGCTTGTAATGCGGCGAACGGCGGCCAAGCGTGTGGTAGTTGCCAAACATGCGTCCCGACGTACGACGCGGCCATGTTGCAGCGGCGTGGCATCGACCCTCAAGAATGGCTGTGTAATGGTGGCGACCAGCCTCCTGCCGCGGCGTTGTTAGCCAGTGATCGCGTTGCCGGCGCGGAGCCACAAGATGCGATCGTGCACTACACCACCGAGGCAGGCGACATCAAAATTGCCGCCAGCAATCCGGTGTGCTTGTACTCGCCTCGCTTCGGTGCCGTCCGGCAAGTCTACTCCGCCGTCGCCGGCGAAAAATCGATCGGACTTGGCAAAACCTACCTGCCGGTCGGACCTGGTGGTGTCGGCCTTTCACAACCAAGCCTGGCAATCAACGACGTCGACGAACTTTCACATGCCAACGTCAGCAAACGAGTCGACGCGATGCGTGACCGAAATCGCGGCGTACCGGTGGAGAACATTGTCGGCCCTGTCTTCTTCGAAGATGTCTGGCAAGTCCTAGCCGCACTCGACCGACAAGCATTAATTCAACTGAACGAATCACAAATCGCCATCCTACAACGTGGTGCCGTCGCGGCTCAGTCATGGATGATTCGCGATGCAGTCGAAGTCATGATCGAATCGATGGCCCCACCGACGCTGATCCGCGATGCCGCCGTCGAAGGGTTCGTCGAATACGACTTCCCCGATGCGGGACGTCTTCAAGTCGTCAAGGTTGCCGACCGCGATCATGCGGTTCAAGGCGAAGAAGTGAACTTTGCGATCCATCTTCGCAACGTCGGTGACTCGCCCGTTGATCATATCGAACTGGTCGATAACCTCGTCGCTCGTTTGGAGTACGTTGCCGATTCTCAGAAGAGCGATCGTCCTGCCGAGTTCTCGAAGGCACTCAACGATGTCGGGTCTGAAACACTGACCTGGACACTGCGTGACGCCCTGCCGGTGGGTGAAACCATCACGATCGAGTTCACGTGTAAGGTTCGATAGCTTGTCGGCTGTGACATCGGTTTCGTTGCCGATGGCCGGCCGTCGTCCGACCAAGTAAACTAGCCTGCATCGACAACGGACTCGAAGAGTATCAGTTTCTAGGCATTCATCGTCGCGTTTCACTCCAAGTGCTTGGTTCCAGTTAAAAATACGGGTTAGAGTCATCAGCCGACGGGCGTTCGCCCCGGTCATTGCACCGAAACCGTGGCCAACGCCATGCGACTGATCTAAGATCGAGTTGAAACGAAGCACTCGGCTGTGGACTCATTAAAGTCGCCTTTCACTCCGCGAACGTCGCGTCCCTCGACGCAACTATTGCGGAGCATCAGGCGACGATGTGCCGCGAACGAGTCCGTTGGACCGAAATCAGATCCAACTTGGCAGGAACGTTTGTGGTGTTAAAAAAACAGCTCTTGGTACTGTTTCTCTTGTTCGGCTGCGTCACCGTTTCGTGTGATGCAGGTGCCGCGAAACCGAATGTGTTGATGATCGCCGTTGATGATTTGGCATGCACACTCGGCTGCTACGGGGACCCGCTCGCGAAAACACCACATCTTGATCGCCTGGCCGCGTCAGGTGTTTGTTTTTTAAACGCCTACAACCAATTACCACTGTGTAATCCGACGCGTGCGTCTTTGATGACCGGCCGCCGACCGGATCAAATCGGCGTCTATGATCTGGACCGTCACTTTCGTGACCAATTGCCTGATGTCGTGACCATTCCGCAGGCGTTTCAGAATGCCGGTTATTGGGCCGGACGAGTCGGCAAGATCTATCACTACAACGTCCCCGCATCGATCGGAACCGATGGCTTTGATGATCCGCCGTCGTGGAACCAAACCGTCAATCCGATCGGCCGTGACAAAGCGGACGAGCACTTGATCACCAACGCCGAGCCTCAGCGCAAGATCAGCGCGGCGCTGTCTTGGTTGGCCGCCGATGGACAAGACGAGGAACAAACCGATGGCATGGTCACAACCGAAGCGATCAAGCTGATGCGGCAACGGCGTGACCAACCGTTTTTTCTAGCCGTCGGATTCTTTCGACCCCATACACCGTATGTCGCGCCGAAGAAGTATTTCGATCTGTACCCGCTGGAGACCATTCGGCTGCCCTACTCACCGCCGAATGACCGCGATGATATTCCCGTCGCCGCGTTCGCCCACAACTGTCCCATTCCGAATTATGGATTGGATCCGCTGACGTTACGCCAAGCAACGCAGGCTTACTATGCATGTGTGTCGTTCGTTGACGCTCAAGTCGGTCGGCTGCTTGCGGCACTTGAAGAAAACGGACTGCGTGACAACACAATCGTGGTATTCTGGAGCGATCACGGCTATCACCTTGGCGAACATAACGGTGTTTGGCAAAAGCGGACCCTCTTCGAACAATGCGCCCGATCTCCGATGATCATCTCCGTGCCTGGAGCCGAGGGGAACGGACAGGCATGTCGCCGTGTGGTTGAATACGTTGATCTGTTCCCGACGCTCACCTCGGCGGCAAACGTTGCGGCACCGAATGAGCTGGCAGGGAATGACCTCGCGCCGCTGCTACATGATCCGCTCGCGACCTGGGATGAGGACGCAGTCACTCAAATACTTCGTCCGGCGGATGATCGCTTAGCAGACCCCGTAATGGGTTGTAGTATCCGAACTCAGCGATACCGATACACCGAATGGGCCGAGGGAACTGCCGGCGTCGAACTTTACGACCATCACGCCGATCCGATGGAGTTCGATAACCTGGCAATCGATCCGGATCAATCGCTTCAACGTGTGATGACAGATCTTTCACGGCGACTGAGCAAGAAGGCCAGTGGTAAAAGAACAACCGTCCCGGTGAACCCGGCACGGTTGTAGCGTTGAGCAGATGCTTCGTTTAAGTGAAATTGATCGGTCTTACGCAGCGATCTTCGCACCAGCTTGGTAATACGCCGCGATGCCTTCGACCACGCGATCCTGCTCGGCTTCGGTCAAGGTTGGGAAGATCGGCAGGTTCAAAACTTCCGCACAAGCTCGCTCGGTTTCCGGAAGCGATGCGGAATCAACCTTGAGGTGCGTGTAGCATTCTTGACGGTGAACCGGCACTGGATAATAGATTTCGCTACCGATGCCGCGCTCACCAAGGTGGCCGCGGAGGGAGTCTCGTCGGCCGCCGGCGACGCGGATGCCGAATTGATTCCAAACGTGAAATGCGTTCGGATCTACCGACGGCAATACGATTTGATCGGGTCCAACGAGACCGGCATCGCAAAGCAGGTTCATGTATCGGGCTGCGATCTGTTGGCGAGACTCCACGGCATCGTCTAAATGCCGAAGCTTGATCCGCAAGACCGCCGCTTGAAACGTATCCAGGCGGCTGTTGATTCCAACGGCCTGATGATAGTACCGCGGACGCATGCCATGGCCGGCCAATAATCGCAGGCGATCGGCAAAGGTCGCGTCGTTGCTGGTCAGCATGCCGCCGTCCCCCATCCCGCCAAGATTCTTGGTCGGATAAAAACTGAAACAACCCGCCAATCCCCAGCTGCCGGCGGGACGCGAGTGATAGGCCGCGCCGATCGCTTGTGCCGCATCTTCGATTACCGGAATGTCATGCTCGGTCGCAATTTGGCATATGCGATCGATCTGGGCACATTGACCAAACAAATGAACTGGAATGATCGCGCGTGTGTTATCGGTGATCGCATCGGCAACGCACTCGGGATCGACATTAAAGGTATCGGGGCAGATATCGACAAACACCGGGGTCGCCCCCAGTCGTGTGATGCAGCTTACCGAGGCAAAGAATGTAAAGCTGGGAACGATGACCTCGTCTCCCGGGCCGATGTCCAGTGCCATCAGCGACAGCAGCAGCGCGTCACTTCCCGAAGCACACCCGACCGCATGTTCGGCTTGGCTATGCGAAGCGACTTCTTTTTCAAGTTCAACGACATCCGGACCGAATAGAAATCGGCCACTGTCAACCACAGCGGTCAGTGCTTCAACAAATTCGTCGCGATGCGGTTCGTTATCGCGGTTGATATCCAATAGCGGCACTTGGGTCGAGCCAGTCATGGGAAAGCCTTCCTTGCTTTAAATCTGTAGGCATTGGGTGGTGTGTTAACCAAGGAGCTGGGGCAGGTCCGGTCCTCACGCCTTGATTTCACTGATTCTTTGCGGGGAATCGAGTGCTTGATACAGGGAAGGTGACGTGCAGGTCAAGAGAAATGCGGCATCGATTGCCCTCGACTTTCGACCTGCAGGAAGCGTCTGTCCGGGGCGAAGAATTGGCCGCTCGTCCAGTGCAATGAGCGATTAGCGGATCAAGAACAACACGTTGGCCATCTGATCGAGCCCCTCGCTAAGGCTGCCACTGTCGGCCGAACCGCCATTGGCAGGGCGACCGTCGACGGGATTGCGATTGCCAGACCGCATGGTATTCGGCATCCCAGCGTTGGCGGACATCCTGAGCTGCATCGGTTGGCCAGTCCCCATCGCCGAAACCATCGAAGCGGTCGCCGGCGTAATCGGTGCGAACTGACGATCGGCCAACTGGTTCTGCCATGCGGCAAACTGGTTCTCTGCCGAATCAGCCCCAACGAGTGGAATACCGCGACCTTCGTGTTGGATCCGCGTTGGGTCGGGGAGCCGGGCGGCATTGACCGCTTTCAAAATCGGCGCGTCATGACTTGCCGATAGCAAGCTGAACGAGACCGAATCGATCCGCCCCCGATCGCTTGCGAGGGTGTTGATCAGGCGGTCCAGTTTTTTCGCAGGCGATTCGAGCAGCAAAACACGCCCGTCCTGGGAAAGCTCGCCCGCCTCACTTTCGCCTCTCGCCGAGTCCGCCTCGACTGCGGCGGCAAGGGCAGCGTTGACGGGCCGTTCTTCGGTCAACTCGAACCTCAACGTCGATGTCGCTTCATCGAATGCATTTTCGGATCTCCCCGCGTCGGTCAGTTCGACTTTAACAACCATCAACATGTTCAGCGGGGCGACGGCCGTGGGTGTCTCGGCAGGAACAGTTCGAACGTCGGTCGGCTTTCGATCGTCCTTCGCGACCGATTCGCCGTCGGCGGAGGACGCGATCTGCGGTTCCGGCTCGGTCCCTCGAGGCGATTCGATCATCGAGTTGCCTCGATCGGCGGCGACGCCTTCAATCGCCGGCTCCGCCGTTTCACTCTCGCCGGAATCACTTTGTCGGCCGGGCTCCATCGTCTCGAAAGTAGCCCCATCCGGCGACACATCACCGCCAGCGGCCGCTGTGTGACCAACGGTATCGTTGCTAGCAATTGCTGACTCATCCGGCGTCGCGGTCACCTCTGGTTGAGACTGAGCGATCTGTTCGGCGTTGTGGACATCGGGTCGTTTCGGTGCGAAGAAGACGAACAACAGCGAGGCGGCCAATGCGACGAAGACGGCGGCAAGGACCGGTTGAATGCCCTTCGCGTGAGCGCGATTCGCTGGGGTGATGTCCGAGTTTCGCTCGGCGATCAAGAGCGGATGATTTTCGTCACCACCTTCCGATTTGACCCGATCGATCGCGGAGGCGACGACGGTTTCGGCGAAGTTATTTGGCAGTCGGTAGGGCGTCTGACGCCGCTGCGACGCCAGTTCGCGCAATCGATCACGCTGATCAACCAGCGATTGATACCGTTCGGCGACCGCCTGATCATCGGCGATCAACTGTTCCGCACGCGCACATTCATCCGAACTCGCCGCACCATCCAGGTACGCCGACAGTAGTTCGTCGAGCAGGTCGTTTGGTAAAGCCATTGAATCCAACCCATCATCGGTTTGCCGCGAATCAGTTCGTAGCACCGACCAAGAGGATAACGAAGTTTTCTGCAGCCACACCGATGACACAGGCAACTCTATTGCCGCGAATACGCCAAATCCGGCGATGGGATCAAGTGGACTGCCGGAGTTCGAGCCTGAAACCAGCCTCGCTCCGCAGTAACAATCGGATGAAATCGAAAGCCGAAAGTTCCCATTTTTTCAAGATTGCGCAGGGGAAATCCGCGGAGAACCTGCTTTTTCTCCTGTTTTTCGTAGGAAACTGATCGCTGCCCCCAACTGCTACTTGGGCATTGGAGGGGGCACGCCCACGATTCGGAGAATCGAGCGACAGTAACTGATTGGCGCCACCCGCCTAACAGTGCTGTAAATCCTGATCGATGCAGGCGAGCACACCGATGGACTTTTGTCGGCGTTGATGCGACAGCGAAGCTACTTCACGACAAGGTTGACCAAGCGGCCGGGGACGGCAATTTTCTTGACGATTGTTTTTTCACCGAGCAGCGAACGGACCCGGTCGTCCGACAGCGCCGCTTCGAGCATCTGGTCTGGTTTCGCGTCAGGCGGAAGCTGAATCTTCGCTTTGACTTTGCCATTGAACTGAACCGGGACCTCGATCGATTTTTGGACGAGCGCCGATTCATCCCAAACCGGCCACGCTTGCTTGGCGATCGATTCCTTTTCGCCAAGGATGCTCCACAGTTCTTCGCAAAGGTGCGGGGCATAGGGTGACAATAGAATCAAGAACGACTTCATCGCTTCGATCGGTCGCTTCTCACAGCGGGTGAAGAAGTTGGTGAACTCCATCATTCGCGCGATCGCGGTGTTGAAGCTCATCTCGTCAGTGTCTTCGGTAACTTTTTTGATTGTCCCGTGCAACATTCGCGCTTGGTCTTCGTCACAGGGTTGGTCGACGAGTGCGGTCTGCAGCACCAAGTCTTCCTCGTTGTCGTCGACAATCATCCGCCAGACTCGATCAAGAAAACTGCGCACGCCGCCGACGCCATCCATCGACCAAGGCTTCGTCGCTTCGAGTGGCCCCATGAACATTTCATAAAGGCGTAGCGCGTCGGCACCATAGTCTTTCACGACGACATCGGGATTGACGACGTTGCCGCGACTCTTGGACATCTTGTGGGCCCGACTTTCGACGCGGATCGCGGGATCATCGACGAGCACAAAGGACTCGCCTTTCTTTTTGACGGCGTCTTCGGCCACGGGTCGGCTATTAACGGGACGACCGTCTTTGGCTTGCCGGCCTCCTTCAGGAGCTTTACGAACGTCCTTTGCCGAAACGACCTGATCATTTTCGTCGTAATAGGCCGAGTATTCGACTTCGCCAAGAATCATGCCTTGGTTGACCAGGCGGCCAAACGGTTCCGGTGTCGACACGTGACCGCGATCGAACAGGACCTTGTGCCAGAAACGCGAATACAGCAAGTGCAGCACCGCGTGCTCGGCACCACCGACGTACAAGTCAACCGGCATCCATTTCGATTCAAGTTCCGGGTCGACAAGTGCGGTTTCATTGTGCGGGTCAATGTAGCGCAAGTAATACCAACATGAACCAGCCCACTGAGGCATCGTGTTGGTCTCGCGACGGTATTTGGTGCCACCGATCGTGACGTACAACCAATCATCGTCTGCTTTCGCTAGCGGCGGTTCGGGACGCCCGTGTGGCTTAAAATCTTCGAGTTCGGGCAGTCGGACGGGCAGGTCGCTCGCGTCGACCCCACGCATCCGTCCGGTTGGGTTACCAGCTTCGTCGAGTTCATGAAGGATCGGGAAGGGCTCGCCCCAGAAACGCTGACGACTGAACAACCAATCGCGAAGTTTGTAGTTGACGGCGCCCTTGCCGATCCCGCTTTCTGACAGAGACGCGGTGATCTTTGCTTTGACTTGTGGAGTTTCTTGCCCGTCGAACTCACCGCTATTGATCGCCTTTCCGACGGCTTCAAAGCATGCACGGCCGGCCAAGATTTCGTCGCGGTTTTCCAGCTCTGCGGGCGGATCAACTACCGCGATAACTGGCAAGTCATACGTGACGGCAAATTGGAAGTCTCGCCCATCGTGTGCCGGAACGGCCATGATCGCGCCGGTGCCGTAACCGGCCAAAACGTAGTCGGCGACCCAAACCGGAATCGGTTGTCCGTTGACGGGATTGATCGCTTGAGAACCGGTAAAGACGCCGGTCTTTTCTCGGTCGCCCTCGGTTCGCTCGCGGTCGGACTTGAAGGACGCTTTCTCACAGTACTGACGAACGGCATCGGCTTGATCGTCGCTGGTCAATCGATCGAGCATCGGGTGTTCGGGCGAAACAACCATGTAGGTAGCGCCGAACAGCGTGTCGGGTCGCGTGGTGTAAACGCGTAACGCATCGTCACCAGGATCAGCCGGAAAACCACTCGCCGACCGAGCTTGCTTCCAACGTTCGTAGTGCTCGTCCGAGCCAACGTAGAAATCGACTTCCGCGCCGGTGCTGCGACCGATCCAATCAGACTGCAACTTTTTGATCCCCGCGGGCCACTGAAGATCGTCCAAACCTTCGAGCAAGCGTTCGGCGTAATCGGTGATTCGCAGCATCCATTGACGCAGAGGTATTCGTTTAACCGGGTGCCCCCCGACTTCGCTCTTGCCGTCGACCACTTCCTCGTTGGCCAACACGGTTCCCAAGTTGGGGCACCAATTGACGAGCGCGTCATCTAAGTATGCCAAGCGATGTTCGTCTTGAAACTTGGCGACCGCCTGTGGGCCTTGCGATTGAACGTCCTCGGGAATTGGCAGCTCGTCGATCGGCCGTCCCTTTTGCTGGTCGTGATCAAACCAAGTGTCAAACAGAACCAGAAAGATGAACTGCGTCCAGCGAAAGTACTGCTCATCGGTCGTCGCCAACACACGGTCCCAGTCGTAACTGAACCCGAGCATTTTGAGTTGACGAGTGAAGTTATCGATGTTGCGTTGGGTTTGGATCCGAGGATGCTCACCAGTGCGGATGGCATGTTCCTCTGCCGGCAACCCGAACGCGTCAAAGCCCATCGGATGCAGCACGCTTTCCCCCCGCATTCGGGCAAATCGAGACACGATGTCTGTTGCGGTGTACCCCTCGGGGTGCCCGACATGCAAGCCGTCGCCACTGGGATAGGGGAACATGTCCAAAACGTAGCGTTTCGTTTCCCCGGGGGATTCAGGGGTCGCAAACGTTTTGTGCTCGTCCCAGTAGGCTTGCCAACGGGGTTCGATTTCAGAGGGGTTGTAGCGTGGCATTTGAAAGTGACGTTAAATGTGACGGTAGGCCGGAGGAAGGGCCCACTCGCGGTGATCGGTTTGGTCCGGCGGCGACGATTCTAGAAAAAACGTGAAGACGCAATAAGCCGACAGCATGGCGAAACTGTACTTTTACTATTCGGCAATGAACGCCGGGAAATCGACGATCCTGCTGCAGTGCAGTTACAACTACCAGGAACGCGGGATGCAAACGTTGATTTTGCTTCCCGAAATCGACACCCGCGACCAGCCCGGAATGGTCACCAGCCGAATCGGTTTGGCGGCCAAAGCATTGACGTTTAACACCGCCGACAACCTGCTTTCGCTCGTTAAAAAGCGTCTCGAGGACGCCCCGCTGGACTGCATCTTGGTGGACGAAGCCCAGTTTTTGACCGCCGGACAGGTCAAGCAACTCAGCGATGTGTGCGATTGTCTGGAAATTCCCGTGATGGCCTATGGGTTACGGACAGACTTTCAGGGAAATTTGTTCGCCGGCAGCCAAGTTTTGCTCGCCTGGGCCGATACGCTCTCGGAAATCAAAACGATCTGCCACTGCGGCCGCAAGGCAACGATGGTGCTACGAGTCGACGACGCCGGTCGCCCGATCAAGGATGGGCGGCAAATCCAAATCGGTGGCAACGAACGCTACGTCTCAGTCTGCCGACGACATTTTAAAGATGGGATGTGCGAGCGCACGCCGGACGAATTGCCACTGCTCGATTCACTGGAGTGACCGCTCCGCTACTGCCTAGTCCGATTTGAAAACGGGTTCGAGTCATCAGCCGACGGACGTTGAGCCCCCGCTAGTGCACAAAAACCGTGGCCTACGCCATGCGGCTCATCCTAAAATCAAGTAGGAACGAAGCACTCGCCTGACATTCTAGCGTTGGCATCCCCTGAAAAGCCAATCGACTTGGTCGAGGATGAATGGTTTCGAATGCGTCTAGTTCGCCGCTGCCACTTGCGGTTTGCCGTGTAGCCAAATCACGTTGACAACGCCGGTCGGTTCGGCGATCAGAAGTTTTTCACTGTCAGGACTGAACTCGATCGAGATCACGTTCGCTTTTCGCGGCCCGATCGAAACCAACTCCAATCCGCTGCGGGTGTCCCACACTCGAATCACATGAGCTTCGTCAACGGTTGCGATTCGAGTCCCATCGGTGTTCACCGCGATCTCGGTCACCGGCAGCGTACTGACCATCAATTTTGCCACGACTGCCCGCTCGTCAGAGTCACTCGCGTTGCCCTGCACCGCACCTACTTTTGCTGCTTTGCCAGCGCCAGAATTGTGCGTGGCTGCCTTGTCAGATGCTGCGGGACCCTGCGTGGCCGCTTCAGGCGGTGCCACGGTTTGCGTCGCAGGACTTTCGGAAACCTGAACGAGTTCCGGGGCAGGTCCCGATTGCTTTGTCGAAGCATCCGATTCACCCGCAGCGATCATCTTCGCTAAGGTTGGTAACGACCAGATCCTGCAGATGCCATCACGACCGACGGAGGCAAGACGATCACGATCGAGCAGGACCATTTCAAGCACGCCGCCGCGATGGCCTGGGATTCGGTTCGGTTCTAAATTCGAAAACCCCGTTCCGACGGCGCCATCAGAAACCTCTTCGATCACCGGCATGTCTGTGGTCGTATTGCTCGATTCGTTCGATCGCTTGACGGTTCGATCGGCCGTCGCCGCGATCACGGGATCGAATGGCAGTGTCAATATGCCTCCACGCGCGGTACCGATCAGTAGCAGAGAATGGTCACGTGAATGGACAAGTGACGAGACATACTCACGACCGGGCAATTTAAGTTGCTTGATCGATTTTGGATGTTGCAAATCATACAACCAGAGGTGCGCGTGACGCTCTCGGACGACCAACTCCGTTGCGGGGGCGCGGGTGACCCGGAAAACACGCGCCGTTGCCGCGATTAAAAATCGTTGGTCAATTAAAGCAAGCGCGGTGAAGGTCGTCTTTGCCTTGGGGACAACGGGGGCATCAAATTGATGCAAGGGTTTCGCGTTGCCTGGCTGCAGAATAAAGATGCGTTCGGAACACATCGCTGCGAACGGAGCGTTCGGTGCGTCAGAGAGAATTGTCTCGAGGGTCAACGCCTCGTCGCTTGGCAATAGCGACAACTTACGTGCGTGTTTAATGGTGCGATGATCGATGCCTATCGTTCCGAGCGATCGTGGTTGATAGCTGGGAAGAAAACTTTTGCGATGGTTATTGCTCAGCGTCACAAGTCGATCGTTGGACAACCACTTCGCATCGTACAAACCATGATTAGGTACTTCGGTGGTTGCGATGCACTGATGATCTTCATGCCCCCACTTCAAGACATCACCATCGTCGGCCGCTGTGATCAAATAAGCCAGCGGATAATAACTCTTTTCCTCACGCGGCTTCAACATTGGCGGCGGCAAATAAACCAAATCGCGCACCGCGGCTTCGTGCCCGAAGTAGTCTTTGACGTGCCGGACGTCTTCCATTGGTTGCGATCGACTCGGCGGCTCAGTCGATGTCGCTTGCCCGTCTGACGTTTTTGCGGTTTCGATGGCCCCATCAGATGACTCAGCGATCGGCTGCGTCTCCGCTTGTTTAGGATCAGCGTTTGGCTGCGTCGGTCGATCGATGGGAACCGGCAAACCGATCTTCCAACGTGACACGCCGCCGTTCACATTCGTCACGGCAAGCTCTTGACCGCTGGGGGCGAATCGAACCTGGGTGATCGGGACCGTACCGGCACGAAAATGGCACATCGACTTGGCGGTATCGTTGTCGAGTGAACGAACAAAGACGACGCCATCTTCGCCGCTCCATGCGATCCGATTGCTCGGTGCGTGAAAATCCAGTCCGTTCATCGCACCGCCGCGCCAGACCACCTTTTCGGGACGCATGCGATCTTCGGTGATCGTCCACCGTTGCACCAATCCGGCATCACTGAAGTCCAACAATTGCCCGGTCGCGACGGGTCGACCCCGCGTACAATAGAACTCGTCTGGGCGTGTGAACACCAGCGAAGTGACTGCCGGACGATCCCAGCGCTGACGATCCGCTTGGACGAACCGCCGATCATCGGAAAGACGAAAACGACTTAACCAACCCGCCATGTCCGCCGCCCGGTTCGCCGTTTTCTTGGCACCACCGCCGATGACCAGTTGCTTTCCGTCAGGCGAGAACGCAACCGCATAAGCGTTGTTCAAACCGGTTTGTTCAATGGTCTGGGCCAATTCATTTTCGGTCAAATCCCAGATCCGCACGCGACCATCAGAATCGCAAGATGCCAACCAATGCCCGTCAACACTGACCGCCAAGTCTGTCGTGCGCACCGTATCGTCGATCATCACTTCGGGTCGTTCGAACCGAGGTCGCTGACGTGGATTTTTTAAAAACAGACGCTTCGTATCGGGCAGCTTCCAGCGGAGCACTTTGCCGTCTTCGGTAGCCGCAAAGAGGCTCTTGCCGGCAAGACTTAATTCGAGCGCATTGATCGCCGCACCGAAATCTTTGTAGCGTTCGCCGTCTAAGATCGCTTCGGCAGGCGAATGAGACATCATGTCGAGAAGTTCCCATTCCCACCGCCGCGCTTGTGGGGGAATGTCACGGAGCAATGCCAAGCCACGGCTACGATCGCCGCCGGAAAGTTCCTGCGACGCTCGTGCTAACTGCACCATGTAACGCTCACTGACCAGCTCTCGATTCTCGTCGCTTTCTTCGATCAGCTTATCGACAAGACGGCTTTGTTGAGAGCGGGAAACGACCAAAAACATCGCCAGCATCAAAATCAACGGCACCATCGTCCAGAGCAATGACGCGACGGGGTGCAAGCGTGCCCAAACAAGGATGTTTTCGAGCGGCGAAACTTTGCGGGCGCGAATCGGCTCCCTGCGACGGAATCGCTGCAGGTCGTCTCGGAGTTCCGCGGCGGTTCGATACCTTGCCGCCGGATTCTTTGCCAAGCAACGGAGCGTGATCGTCTCTAAATCGCGTGGCACGCCGGCCCGTCGAGATCGCGGTGACACCGGAATGGTGTTGCGGCTCGCTTGTAGAACTTCGCGAGTCTTACCGACGAACGGTGGCGCCCCGGTCAGCATTTCGTACAAGATCACACCGATCGCATAGATGTCCGTCGTCGGCTTGTTGGCGTCTTCGCCACCGTCGGCCTGTTCGGGACTCATGTATGCCGGCGTTCCCAACAGTGTTCCTTCGCTGGTCAACCCACTCGATAGCTGCGGATAGCTGGCCAGACCGAAGTCCAAGACCATCGGCCGGTTCTTATCCAACATCACGTTGGCAGGTTTCAAATCACGATGGACGATGCCGCAGTCATGCGCCGCCGCAACGGCATCGCTGACCTGGGCCATCCAGTCGGCAGCCAACTCAAACTCGATCGGCCCGTGTTCTTTCAAGTACTGAGCCAACGAGGGTCCGTCGATCCATTGTTGAATCAAAATCGGCAAGCCGTCTTCGATCAGGACCTCATGTACCTGGACGACGTTGGGATGACTGATCGCCGCGGCCGCGCGGGCTTCGGTTTGAAAACGTGCCGCACTGGTTTCGCTCATCACCCGTGTCGCGTGCGGGACCTTCAGCGCGACCCAGCGAGCCAATCGAGCATCGCGGGCACACCAGACACTGCCGGTCGCACCGGTTCCCAACCGCTTACGGATCTCGAAACGCCCCAGCCAAACCTTGTCCGAATCCAAGGTTGCCAATTCGGCGAGTCGACTTTGTTTGGGAAGTCGACGGCTGCCTACCTCGCCGGGCGAAGCGGTAACGGTTTGCTCACGTGTTTCCTTGGCATCACGATACGCGGCATCGATCGCGTCAAGTTCTTGAGTGAGCTGGTCGCGCCACGAAGGGGGCACGCCGACAAGAAACGGTGCCCGTTCTGCGCGTCCCTCTTGGAGCGACGCCTCGTAGGCATCACAGAGTCGATCGATCGTGATCCATTTTTCACGAGAATCCTCGACCGGATCGTTTGCCGGATCAGGCTCGCCGCTGTTCATCGGCATTCTCCAAAATCGGAATCCACAACCGTCGGATTAAATTCAGCTTCCGCTCAACCGTCCGGGTGGCACATCCGAGTTTGGACGCAATCTCTTCGTTGGTAAATCCCTGGAGTTTCAACGAAACGATGCCGCGCAACGTCGCTTCGGACAACGCTTCCAAGAATCGTTCCACCAGTTCGTCGGACGCAACCTGTTCATCGCCACTGCGTTGATTGCGATCCCTCACCGCATCGAGCGGGTACTCTTCACGGCGACCGACACCGCCACGATCATCGAGCCGCCTTCGGATGGCGGTTTCGCTCGGGTCTGCGATACCGAGCCGGTTGGCGCCCCGCGGGCCAGCGTTCTTTGCCGAAACTCGCGTTTCGCTGGTCGAGGCTGAATGCTCAGACGCGGTACTACGGCAAGCCGCTTTCTGTTCTGCCGCTAACTTTTCGGCGGCAAGTTGTTCGGCCGCCATCTGCTCGGCGGCGACTTGTGCCCCCCGGCGTGAGCCTTCGCCGCCTCGGCACAACGCGTTGTCATAACGCACCGAGTCAATCGCTTTATTGCGCGTCAGCCGGGCTAGGATCGCCCACGCCTGGCCACCGTTGACCAACGCATCAAGCTGCCCCGTTTCGATCCGGTCAAAGAAACTGCGAAAAGCACTTTGGGCGACGTCTTCCTCGTCCGCCAACCCGCCACCGGGGCTGAGTCGGCCGCGAGCAATCTTTTCCACGGGGGCCCGGTAACAACGATACAGTTCCGCCGCCGCCGCTTGACGTTCGTCTTCCGTCATCGCCTTGCGCAAACGATTCAGGATCAATGTGATGGATCTTTCTGACATCGAATTGGAGGCGGGAGAGAAGAATTAGATTTGCCCTCAACGTCGAGCCGCCAGCCCTCGACGCTATGATTTTGACATAAATACACCGTTTGTGTCAAAGAAATCAACGTTCTCTTGCCCCGATTCCTGTCGGTCGCTGGGGTTCGTTGCCGGACAATCGCCAAATCCCTGCGCGTTGAAGTAGAAACATACGCACTCGGGCAATCGGCTGTGGTCGCATGTTCATCTACGAAAGTGTTCAAATGCGTTCCAGGAAACCCGCACCCCCAATTCGTCGGTGAGGCGATTTCGATCATCGCCGCCCTCGCGTAGCACTTCGCCCGTGCGAGTTTGAGTTGCGATTGCGGCCGTCGCAATGAATCCGGGCCGTGGTTGATGGCAAACGAAGTGCCAATTGCGTCCGTCATCAAGCGTTGGGTTGAGGAAGCGAATCACCGGCTGTTCGGTTTCGATCGAGGTGAACGCGAAATCAGCCAGCGGCGTATGAAGCCCCGTCCCGATCGCTTTGATGTAGGCCTCTTTGAGCGTCCAGATTTTTAAGAAGTAAAACTTTTGATCGCATCGCGGCTGAGATCGCAAGAAGTCGATTTCGGGGATCGAAAAGTATCGATCAGCCACCTCGGTCGTCGTCCGACGATCTAACGATTCAACGTCGACACCGATTTCTTGAACTTGCATCTCGGCGACTTGTTGGTCAGCGACCGCACATAGCACGAGCCCATCGGTATGAGCGATGTTGAATGGGCGTTTGACCTGATCGGGATAGTCGACCTCGGGCTTGCCGTGCTGACCCGATGTGAACCGAATCGACTGTGGCGAGACCATCTGCGCAGTCCCGTTGCCGTCGGCCAGCAGACGCCGCGCCATCGCGCGGCCGATGACATGTTGATTACGACTGCGAATCAATCGGTAACGATCGGCGCCACGTCGTTCTTCAACCGGAAGCCATCGCTCGCAGTCGAGTTCGAATGCCCCCTGTTGCTCACGGTCGGCCGGGGCGTGCCAGACATCTAGCCGCAGCGATTGCATCTTGTTGCTTGGCATCATGAATAGTTTGGATCACCGCGCCTGCGGCGACGGGTGTCGGTGGTAACGGCCACAGGTTAGTGACCACCGAGTACGTCATCTGTCGAAGCCGGATTCACGATCGACTCAGTAGCCGTTCGGCCCGATGATCAACGTGCGCGTCCGGATCACACAACCGCATGATCTCCTGACGCAGTTCACCGGCGAGATAAAACGAGCCACAAACCACCACGGTCCCCGGGACGGGATCGCCAGAAGCCGAAGGGGCTTGATCACCGGCGCTGAGTTGTGCTTGCTGTATTCCCGCCTGCTGTAGCCCACTGTGTTGCATTCCGATTGCCTGCCAGAGGGCCGCGATCGGATCACGGATCGATTCGAGTTGTAACTTTGCGGTTCCGGCAGTTTCGCGAAACGCGGCTTCAACGTCTTCAACCAGCATCGCGCGAGGATTCGTTTGATACTGCGTACAAATGATCTGGTCGGCGAGCGCAGACAATTGCTTGGTCATCGCTCGGATGTCTTTGTCGCGACTGGTGCCGAAGACCAGCACGATAGGATGGGCGAAGGCGGCTGAATCGGGTTTCAACCCAATCCGTGATCGAATTGCCTGGCACAACGCCAAAATCGAATCCGGATTGTGGGCCGTATCGAGCACCAGAGTTGGACGTCCGTCAGGTAATTGAAACCGTTCGAGCCGACCGACACAGCAGACATTCCGCAGCCCGGTGCAAATTGCTTCGTCGGTCAAACGCTCGGCAAACGAGCGAAGCGCACTCGGCGCGTGACTAGCGTCCGCGTCGATCTCAGCCGAGGTACCGCAAGGCATATCAGCATCCACTGACTGTGAAAGCCGTTGTCGCAGCAGACGACAGATCGAAATCGCCGTCGCGGCATTCTCGGCTTGGTGGTGTCCGACCAAAGGCAACTCGATGTCAAGATTGACAGAATCACCGAATTTGGCGTGACCTGGCACCGCTGGCTCAACCGTCCGATAGCGAAAACGCAACCCCGTCGCGGTCTCGATAGGCCGGCCCACGTCGTAGTCCGTTTTCACACAAACGATCGGTGCCGCGTTCGTTTTGGCGACGTCCGAGATAACGTTCAGTGGCCCAGGATCACGGACACCACAGACCACAGGGGTATTGGGCTTGATGATTCCAGCTTTTTCTCTCGCGATCGCTTCGACGGTGTCGCCGAGCACGTTTTGATGGTCCAAGCCGATCGAGGTGATCGCCGTGACGGTGCTGGCGCAAACGTTCGTGCTGTCGAGTCTCCCGCCCAAGCCGACTTCGAGCACCACCGCGTCACAGTGTCGGCGCTGAAAATGAAGCGCCGCCATCGCGGTCGTCAACTCAAAGAACGAGGCGTGTTGGCCTTCCTCGTCAAGCGTTTCGACGGTCGGACGAACGCTCGCGACCAAATCGGTCAATTCATCATCGCGGCAAGGGATTCCATCGACGCGAAAGCGTTCGTTTAATCGAGTTAGGTGAGGCGAGGTGTAGAGTCCGACCCGCAGACCGGCGGCGGAAAGAATCGCGCTGACCATCGTCGAGGTCGAGCCTTTACCCTTGGTCCCGGCAACATGCACGATCGGGATTGACTCCGGAGCCGGTGACCCTGGTGCAAGTGATTCAACAGCCGGCACGGACGGCTGGCTGGCCGCCGACGATGCTAGATTCGCGTCGGCCTGCTGGTAGGCCTTATGCAGGAACCGGGAGAGCCCCAGCCGCCGGAAGAGTTCGGCCGTCCGATCAAGTCGAAAGTCGGGCTGGTTGTCACCGGGGGCGAATCGCTCGTAGTCGATCCGTCCGAAGAGGTACTCGATAGCTTCGTCATAACCCGCGAGATCGCCGGTTGGGCGGCGTTCGGGATTTAAGCCGTGCGGTTCATTCGTTCCGGGCACGTCGTTTTGCCGAGGGCGGTCGTGAAGGGGAAGTGGATCATCGTCAGTTTTCTCACCGTCGCAGTTGAGCGGCATTGTGGCAGGAAAAACGTGATTTTGGCAACGACCGATCTTTCACACTCCCCCCTTGGCTGTGCCGCCGACCGCCGATTGTGGGCGGCGACTAAATTGCCTGCGAAAATGTCCGAACCGGTTTCGCATCGCCCGCGTAGCGTAACAATCCTCGATAATCCACTCGAATTCATCACCTCCTCTGATACGGAACGCTGTTCGTGGACACCGATTCAACAGCTGTCGCAGGCTCAACCGAGGCTGGCGCCGACAACGCAACTGCAACCGCGCCAAGCCAATCGACCGGTAGCGACGTCGTCATCGAAACCCGAAACCTGAACAAGATTTACAAGGATTTCTGGGGCCGAAAGAAGGTCCACGCGGTCAAATCGCTTGATATCGAAGTCCGCAAAGGCGAAATCTTTGGCCTGCTGGGCCCCAACGGTAGCGGTAAATCAACGACGATCAAACTGATCCTTGGACTCCTGTTCCCCACCACCGGGCGAGTCTTGGTGTTTGACAAGGATGCGACGGAGACAAAAAAGAACGAGCGAATCGGCTACCTCCCCGAAGAATCCTATCTGTATCAGTTTCTTAACGCCGAAGAGACGCTCGATTTTTACGGACGACTGTTCGATATGTCCGGCGCCCAACGCCGCGAACGTGTCAATGAGTTGCTGTCACTGGTCGGATTGCAAGCCGCCCGCCACCGTCAGCTTCGCGAATACAGTAAGGGGATGCGTCGCCGCGTCGGCTTGGCACAGGCCCTGATCAACGACCCCGATTTGGTGCTGCTAGACGAACCGACCACGGGCTTGGACCCGATCGGGATCCGCGAAATGAAAGACCTGATCATCGCGTTGCGTGACCAAGGCAAAACCGTTCTGTTGTGCAGCCACCAACTCGGCGACGTCCAAGACGTTTGTGACCGGGTGGCCATCCTGCACCAAGGCGAGCTGAAAGAACTCGGCCGCGTCACCGACCTATTGAAAGTTCGCGACATTACCGAAGTCCACGCGACCGGGCTAAGCGAAGACGCCAAAGCAGAAATCCGTGACGTGATCAGCCGCCACGGTGGCGATCTGAAGTCGATGGATAATCCGACGGCAACGATGGAAGACTTGTTCCTTGACATCGTCCGCGAAAGCGAAGCTCGCCCCGGTGCCCGCCGAGTCTCCGCGTCGATGGGCGAACCTTCCAGTGACGCCGCCGCAGGACAAGAAGACGCCGTCGCCTCCAAAGATGAGGCCGACCGGTCATGAGCTTACAACCCGATGATTTTTGGACGTTCTCGGAGTGGTTGCTGCGTCCGGGAGCATTCCTAGAGAGCGCGCTATTGAAAGGCTGCGTCCTAGTCGTCTTAGCAATCGTTTTGGGATTGCTGGTCGGCTATGTCATCTCGGCAGCCCGCTATGGCCCCGGCGAAGGCTTCTATGCTGTCGCCCGTGCGGTCCGTGATTTCTTCACCACCGACATGCCGGGCACCAGCCCGCGACGGATTTTCGCACTCGCGCGACTGGCCTTTAAAGAAGCGATCCGTCGCCGCGTGCTGTTTGTCTTTGGGCTCTTTGTGGTGCTGCTGTTGCTCGCCGGATGGTTCCTCAACCCCGACAGCGACGATCCTGCGCGGCTTTACATCAGCTTTGTATTGACGGCAACAAACTACTTGGTGCTCGCGTTGGCACTGTTTATCAGCGCGTTCTCGCTGCCTCAGGACATCCAGTCGCGAACGATTTATACGATCGTGACCAAACCGGTCCGCCCCAGCGAGATCGTGCTCGGCCGAATGCTTGGATTCATCGGCGTCGGAACGCTGATGCTGGTACCGATGGGCTTGCTCAGTTATTTGTTCGTCCGTCGTGGGCTCGATCACTCGCATGTCGAAGTGGTCGACGCGACCCGAGACGAAGATGGCACCGTGACGGGGAAAACCGATTACGTCCGCAAACACGAACATTCCTTCACGATTGAAGCCGGCGAGACCGTCGGACTTACCGATTTTGTTCGCGGTCACCGCCACGTCGTCCGACAAATTGACGACCAAACGTTTGAGATCGGACCTCCGACCCAGCACCTGCGAGCCCGCATCCCTGTCTACGGCGAGATTCAATTTTACGATCGCGCCGGTGCCCCCAAAGACGCCGGGATCGACGTCGGTGCCGAAAAGACTGACGGCGGATACGGATCGGCGGGGATCTCACGCCTAATCGGAATCGCCCGCGGCCCGCGAAAGCTCGAACACGGTTACGTCGAAGGCGGCACGCTGGGGATGGCCGAGTTTACGTTTGATAACGTCGTTGAATCACTGTATCCCGATGGTATCCCCGTCGACTTGTCGATTCGTGCTTACCGTTCCTACAAAGGTGATATCGAATCCGGAATCCGCGGATCGCTGACGATGAAGAACCCCGACACGGGCGCCGAATCGAATCCGATCCCCTTTGTCGTCGATGAATACCAAGTCGACGAGCGAACGCTTCCGCTGCAAATCGAAGGAACCGACGGCGAAGGCGCGACGCGTGAACTAAGCGTTTACGACGACTTGGTCACCGAAGACGGTCGCATGCAAATCATGTTGCGATGCTTGGACCGCAGCCAGTACCTGGGGGTGACCAAGAGTGGGGTCTATCTGCGTCCCGCCGAATCGTCCTTTGAGTGGAATTTTACCAAGGCATACATCTCGATTTGGTTCCAGATGACCATGATCATCGCCTTCGGTGTGATGTTCAGTACGTTCCTTAGCGGTCCGGTCGCGATGGTCATCACCGCCGTGTGCGTGTTGATGGGCTTCTCCGCCGAAGCCATCTATGACACCCGGCACTTCATCGATTCGCCGATCGAACGTGGGGGCGGACCGATCGAATCCTTGGTCCGTCTGGTCAAACAGGATGCGATGACGACACAGCTTGATGTCGAAGGCGTCGCCAACACATTGATCAAATCTGCCGATGCGGGCATCGTCTACACACTTGATGCGGTCGCGACGGCCGTGCCCAACTTGCCGCGCATGGTGAGCACGGCGGAGTATGCTGCCAGTGGTGTCAACATCTTCGGTGCGGTGCTCGCCCGACATGGTGTCGCGACACTGGGATATTGTTTGTTGGCATTTCTAATCAGTTACTTTTTATTGAAATCTCGCGAGATCGCGGCATGAACCAGTCGACTGCATTCCGTCGCAAGATCGTTTACCTGGTCATTCTTGTTGCCACCTTGGTTCCGTTGTACCTGCTGGGTCGGCCGTCCGATGGGACGCCCGACTCTGGCGGCCAACTGGCACTGATGCGGCAGAAGTATGGCATCGCAGAAAGCGATCTTGGTGAAATCAGCCCTGCAAGCGAAACGATGAAGCTTGCGTCCCTCGGCCTTCGCGGGGTCGCCGCGACGCTGCTGTGGGAAAAAGCTCACGACTATCGAGTCGCCCATGAATGGGATCGCTTGAAGGCATCGTTGAACAACATCGCGCTGCTGCAGCCCCACTACGACAAAGTTTGGGAACACCAGGCACACAACCTGGCGTATAACGTCTCGATCGAATTCGATGACTACCGCCAACGTTATGAAATGGTCCGCGAAGGGACCGAGTTTTTGACGCGCGGCGTTCGCCAGAACCGCAAGGCACCTCGACTGATTTGGTACACCGGTTGGTTCTACGGCCAAAAGATCGGTATGTCGGATGAGAAAAAACAGTTCCGTCGTTTGTTCTCCGAAGACAAAGTTCTGCACGACTCGCTTGCCAACGAAGGCATCGCGGTCGACAGCAACGAAGCGAAAGGCCCCGATCAAAAGCCGGACAATTGGCTGGTCGGTCGACTCTGGCTTGATCACGGCTACGACATTGTCGACGCCGGTGTGAAAATCCGTCGCCAATCGCCGATCAACTTCTTCGAAACCGGTCCTAAATGGCTGTTCAAACATGCCGAAGCGATCGAAAAAGAAGGTGTCCTCGATGAACGTGCCGTTCGCGCTTACACCAAGTCCTCCGAAGGCTGGGAGCAATTCGGACGACGTAGTATCCCCACCAACGATGGCTTCTCGATCAAACTCGGATCGCTCGACGACCTGAACGCCCAAAAGAACGAAAAGCTCGAACAGTTCCGTAAAGTCGCCGGCGACGTCTACGAAAAAATGCGAGACGAAAAAGTCGCCGCACTGCCGGTCGATGTTCGAAAGGTCTACGAAAAGGCTCCCGAAGAACGCACCGAAGCTGGCAAACAAGCAATGCCCGCGATCTTGGCGTCGATCGAACCCAACCGCGACCAAGTCCTGAAACAGCTGCCCCAGTCGGCTCAGTTGACCGCGATTCAATTGATCGATGAAATCAAAGACCTGGATGCCCGTATCCAGAAAACGGATAGCTATCGGCGTCAGATCAACTACGTCTACTGGCAAAGCTTGGCGATGGCCGAGCAGGAAGAACGAACCGTCCAGGCACGTCGCTTGGTCTACGAAGCCGAAAAAGCAAACGCGGACGCCGAAATCTATTTGGCGATCGAAAAGTACAAGCAGGCATTCGAGATCTGGGCGGAAATCTTTGACGATTACCCGATCCTCACGATCGACGACTCCGCCGAAGATCTTTACATGTCGATCCGCCGCTACATGATCGCGATCGACTCCGAAGACCTGCCCGAGGACTTTCCGTTGGCAACGTTCGCTCGCATGATGAATTCCGAAAACGGAATCCAGAACGCCGATGCCTACAAGCTGGTTCGCGAACAACAAGTAGATCTCGCGGCGAAACGAAAGAAGGAACTCGAAGAAGAAGAGCGTGCCCGTGAGTTGGAAGCGATGAAGGCGGCCGAAGCCGAAAAAGCGACCGAGGAGCAGCCCGAGGCGGAATCGGATCCATCCGAGGACGCCGAAATGAAATCCGATGAGTCCAACGATCCAGAATCTGCCGAAGCACAGCCCGCCGAAGCACAGCCCGCCGAAGAAATGAAGCAGGAAGAAACTGACTCGCCCGAAGAGCAATCCGACTCCGAAGAGCAAGCCGAACAAGCCGAACCGGCCGAGCCTGACAGCCCGGATGCGGACGGTGATTCTGCCGAAGACACCGACTCAAAGGCCGACGCGGAATCAGCCCCCCAAGAGGCCCCCGCTTCGACCGATGACTCTGGCTCGGGTGACTCTGGCTCGGATGACACGCCGGGTTCCGACGACGCGTCTTAAGTCAGTCCGCTCAGTGGCGATCGATCTTCAACGTACGCATCCGTGATGCCAACGTGGTCGGCTTGATCCCCAACAGTTCGGCCGCACCTGCTTTGCCATAGATCTTTCCGCCGGCTTGCTTGAGCGCCCGGCGGATGTTCGCAATCTGTAGCTCGACCATCTCCGCTTCGGTCATGATCGCTTGATCTTTCGTAAACGACGCGGGGGCTGCCGCAACCGCTCCGCCCACCGACTCGAGTCCGGAAAGGTCGAACCGCAACTTGCCATCAAGTGAAACGATTGCGGCGCGTTCAAGGACGTGTTGCAGCTCGCGGATGTTGCCAGGCCAATGGTATCGCTGCAGTTGTTGCACATTGGCGAGTGTCAATCGAAACGGTTTGCGTCCAAGCTTGCGGCTGATTATCTGCAAAAAGTGTTCGGCCAACAGCGGGATGTCTTCGCTTCGCATCCGCAACGGCGCAAGCTCGATCGGAAAGACGCTCAACCGATAATAAAGATCCTGACGGAATCGCCCTTTGCCGGCCTCGTCTCGCAGATCACGATTGGTCGCCGCGATGATCCGCACGTCGACGCGCCGCGTCTGCTCTTCGCCGACTCGTTCCAACTCGCCTTCCTGCAACACCCTCAGCAATTTCGATTGCAAATCCAAAGGGATCTCGCCGACCTCGTCAAGAAACAGCGTGCCGCCGTCGGCAAGTTCGAATCGGCCGGCGCGATCTCTCAGTGCCCCCGTAAACGATCCTTTGCGGTGACCGAAAAATTCGCTTTCGTACAACTCACGCGGAATCGCGGCGCAATTGACCTTGATCAGCGGCCGACCACAACGCGCACTCCGTCGATGCACCTCTCGGGCGATCAGCTCTTTTCCCGTACCACTTTCGCCCAATACCAACACACTTGAATCGGTCGGGGCCACCAAGTCGATTTGGCGGACGATCGTTTGCAGCGGCGCGCTGCTGCCGACCAATTCGCCGAAGGAGACTTCGCCGACCTCTTCACGAAGGTATTCATTTTCTTGTTCTAATCGGTGCCGCAGATTCTCAATCTCGTCGACCGACTGCGCGTTCGCAATCGCGGCGGCCAATTGATCCGAGATCATCATCAACCACTGATCGCACGATGGCCCGATGGGCACTCGCGAAAAGATGCCGAGCACGCCAAGCGTTTCGTCGCGATACCGAAGCGGCATGCCCTGAAAAGCGACGATGCCTTCACGCTCGATCCAGTCGGGACGAAGAATCCAATCCGATCCACTCGATAAATTGATCCGAATCGGTTGCCCGCTCGCCGCAATATGCCCCACCTTCCGAACCCCCAACGGCATCCGGCGAAAATCCCCCTCCGTCCCCGTCCAGTGCTCTGACGGTTCGGTGCGACTGTTCCCGTAGCTCGCGGCGAGCTGCAAACACCGACTGCGGTCACGGCACTCGTTAGCTAGTAAGCAACGTTCACAATCGGTCGGCGTCGGTGGTTTAAGCAGCCACAATCGCACCAGTGCGATTTGTGAATCCCGCCCCAATTTTCGCACCGCCAACGGCAGCAATTCAGGCAAATGGTGCATGCCCGAGATCGACAGCAGGATGTCTTTTGGGTCGCCAAAAACGGCGTAGGTATCGAGTCCCATCGGACGCCTCTGAACACACAAACGCAACGATATTTCGTGGCATGAAACGAAATTAAATGATACCACGAAATTTCGTTGCGACAGACCAGACGCCAGAATTCATGTAAGCCTCTTCAGATAAACGACTTACGACTACACGAGACATTTGGCACGGAGCGTGAATAGGAGAACGTCAGAACGAAACGCTGCGAAATAAGTTGTTTCGCCAATCCACTTTCTTCTAAGGAAACTCAGAGATGTCACGTCTATCCCAAGTTGCCCCCGAACAAGCCAACGACAAAGTCCGCCCCCTGTACGACGCGGTCAACAAGAAGCTGGGCATGGTTCCGAACATGATGAAAACGATGGGTCATTCCGCGGCGACGCTTTCGGCGTACCTGCAGTTTAGCGGTCAACTCGCCGGCGGCGTGCTGACCGCCAAGGACCGCGAACTGATCGCCTTGGCGGTCGGCCAGTCGAACGAGTGCAACTATTGCTTGGCAGCCCATTCGGCACTCGGCAAGCACGCCGGCTTGTCCGACGAGCAAATCATTGATGCCCGCCGCGGCAGTGCGGTCGATTCCCGCGACGATGCGTTGGTGCAGTTCGCCAAAGCGATCGTTCAAAAGCAGGGCCGTGTCAGTGACCAAGATTTAAGCGAAGTTCAGTCTCATGGTTTCCAAGAGGATGCAATCACGGAAATCATCGCGGGGGTCGCATTGAACCTGTTGACCAACTACTTCAACCACGTGGCCGACCCTGTCATCGATTTCCCCGCCGCCCCGGAACTGGCGGTGGCTTAGACGAGCCGCTGAATCGTTGCCGATCGATCAACTCTCTTTTGCTGAGGGAGAGTTGATCGGGGAGTTAGAGCAACGTCTTGATGCCAACGAAAGCCTGGATACCGATCTGGTGAATGCCAAGGAACAACGTTTGGCGAACGCTTTCGGTTCGGAGAACCGAGCGACAATGTCGTTTCGCTCTCCGAGCTGACAACGCAATCCATTCAAGATGTTTTCAAACGTCTTTGGCTCAGGCGGCCAAGCCTGATTACCAGTTCGGCTTCACCGGCACTCGGATTTCTTCCGTCAGAAAACGCATCGCTTGCGTGCGAGCGGGACAGTTTTTATCGCCATGTTTGCGGTTAGTGGCATGGCTGCGGCAAAGGAAGAATTTGGCGTGCGCTAATCAATCTGAAATCGAATTGATTTGATCGTACCGTCGAATCGACGAGTAGGTCCTTCCGGGTCGACGGGCATCTTGCTATCGAACGCAATCGACAACTCTTCTGCGGGATGTCTCAGCAATCGCCCATCGCCCTGCCAAACCTCTGCTCGGTTGTCATTGACTTTCAGCCGAATCGCCGTCGGTGTGACCGAAGCGACGATCGTCCAATCACTTGCAGGTCCCAGCGGTAGGGAGACGCGTCGAATCGTGTCCCCGGATTGCCGAATTGCGAACGTGAGTTGACCATCATGCAGGTACATTGAATACCCGGTCAGCGTCCCACCGTGGGCCACGACGACGCCACTGGCCAAGTCCCCGGAAAGCTTGCACGTCAACGTGAACGGTTGCTTGACCAAATTCGCAACAGAGCTTGAGGGGTAGGTTTTTCCGGGTTCAACCGTAGCCCAGTCCAGAGGCGCGACGTTGCTGTTCGATCGACGCCCCGGAGTGCCGGGACGACTGGGTGACAACGCATCCTTGGGCCGAATCAGGTCGGCGGCGGGACGTCGATTGGCAGACAGCTCCTTGTTGTGAGCTTCCCAAGCCGCCTGCAGACGTTGAACGACACCGGGATGTTCATTCGCAACATTGCGTGTTTCCCCGATGTCGGCGACGGTGTCATAAAGCTGAACGCTGGGTCGGTCACCCTGATTTTGATCGCGAGCTGACCGATCGGCCTTGCGCCCCGACTGGCCTTCGGGCCACGGATAATACTTCCATTTTCCTGAGCGCACCGTGCCCGGACCGTGGGTCAGGCAATAGGTTTGATGCGGACTGGTCGCCCCTTTTGCGCCGCTCATCAGAGACCAGATGTTGTGTCCGTCGATCGGACGTTGCGGCAATTCTGCTCGACAGAGCTTGGCCAGTGTCGGCAACACATCGATCGAGGCGGCGACTTCGCGGCAGACCGTTCCGGCGGGGATTCGGCCCGGCCAACGCATGACGGTTGGCTCGCGGATACCGCCGTCGTACACACTGCCTTTTTTGGCCCGTAGCGGCAACGACGAACCGACGGCGGCGCCGTTGTCACTGGTAAAGATCACCAACGTTCGTTCGTCCAAGCCGGCACGACGAAGCTCGCCAAGGATTTCGCCGACCGACCAATCGACTTCTTCGATCGCGTCCCAGATCAATTTACCGGTGCGATTTTTGAATGCGTCGGAAACCGCCAGCGGCAAGTGTACCATCGTGTGGGGCAAGTACAAAAAGAATGGCTCGTCGCGATGTTGCCGGATAAAGCGAATCGACTCTTCGGTGTAACGCTTCGTGATGGTGGATTGATCGACAGGGTATTCGATCACCTCTTCGTCTCGTATCAAAGGCACTTGATTCTTTTGTTTTTCGCCCGCGCGTAATTGTTCCAGCGTGACTCCTTCGCGAAGCACGATGTCATCGGCCAATCGATTCGCCGGATCGATCCACATGTCATTGCTATAAGGGATTCCAAAGTACGACTGAAACCCTTGGTAAGTCGGTAGGCAGGGCGGTAGATGCCCGAGATGCCACTTGCCGACGCACTTGGTCGCGTAGCCGGCGTCGAGCAACATGTCAGCGATCGTGACCTCGTCGGGATGCAGACCTTTGTTGCTGTTGGGAAACAAAACCGCGGCCATGTTCAAACGCTGATAATGCGTCCCCGTCATCAGCGCCGTGCGCGACCCCGAGCACACGGCACAGCCGACATAGAAATCGCGAAACTGCATCCCCTCCCTGGCCATCTGATCGAGATGCGGTGTCTTGGGGCCGGTCGCTCCGTTGAAGCCGACATCGCCGAACCCCATATCATCGATAAAGATGATGATGACGTTGGGTCTTTCGCTGCCGGAGGTAGCGGCGTCCTGGCCCAAAGAATTCGGCACGAACAGAACGAGGCTACACAACAACAGCCCCACGCGAAGCGGGCACGTCAGCAGCAAACGAATCACCGGTCGGTACATCACGAGGTCCTGGGGAGGTGGGACGAATCGGGGAGCGTCGATCTCAGAACTTACCAAAACCGGAGTGCCGCCGAGGGAACCCGTCGGGATTGATGGGTTGATCGAATGACGTGGGCGCCTTCACTATCGACTAGGCCGACCGGCAGATTGCCCTGCCGATGCGCGTCTTTGCTAAACTCAGATACGTCGATTCGAAGGCCTTCGTGACAAAGTTGCCGAAAACGAACGGCGCTCCCAACCGCCACACCGCTCCGTCGGCCTTGCGTTCCCTCCCCCCTGATCCCCCGACTTTGATTCCGCGATGAACCGATTCATTGGATTGTTTATTGGTGCTTTAAGACAACGAGAATGGTCGTCAAGCATGGCCGCCGGCACGCTGATGGCGACCGGATTCTTCTTGCTCGGCGAAGCATCGATGGCGGCGGCGGAATCCTCGCCTCGCCCGAACGTCGTCGTCATCTTGGCGGACGATTCCGGCTGGGGCGATCTCAGCCTGCACGGCAATCCAAACTTGGAAACGCCCCACATTGATGCACTCGCAAAGCAAGGCGCCCACATCGAGAATTTTTATGTCTGCGCGGTGTGCTCACCGACCCGTGCCGAATTTCTGACCGGGCGTTATCACAATCGCATGGGTGTTTACAGCACCTCATCGGGAGGCGAACGGTTTGATGCCGACGAACAAACCATCGGCCAACTATTTCAGCGTGCCGGTTACAAGACGGCGGCCTTCGGAAAATGGCACAGCGGGATGCAATGGCCTTACCATCCCAACGCACGTGGATTCGAAGAGTTCTATGGATTCTGCAGTGGACACTGGGGGCACTACTTTGATCCGATGCTTGAACACAACGGCAAGATCACCTCGGGCAAAGGGTTCATCATCGATGACTTGACCGACCATGCGATCGAGTTCATTGATGCCGCCGGCGAGAAACCTTTCTTTGTTTACCTGCCGTATAACACGCCACACTCGCCGATGCAGGTTCCGCAGGAATACTGGGACGACTTTCGGTCGAAAGATCTAACGCCAGATCCGAAACCCGAAAACGCGAAACGCCAAGACACACCGCATGCCCGGGCGGCGTTAGCGATGGTCAAGAATATCGATGACAATGTCGGACGACTCGTCAGCCACCTCGAATCGACCCGGAAGGTTTCCGACACCATCGTTGTCTACTTCAGCGACAACGGACCGAACGGCTGGCGTTTCAACGGGGGCATGAAAGGCCGGAAGGGAGCGACCAACGAAGGCGGACTGCGTTCGCCGCTGATGATTCGCTACCCCGCTAAAGTCACCGAAGGAACACACATCAGTACGGTGTGTGGGGCGATCGACCTACTGCCGACCCTGGCTGATTTGGCGGGAATCCCTTGGGAGCAACAACAGATCGAAGGCAAGCCGGTTGACGGGATTTCCTTCGCACGCGAACTAACCGGTTCTGATCGTCGACTGGCCGCCGATGATCGAATCCTGTTCAGTCGGTGGAAGAATCGCACAACCGCGCGAACGCAATCGTATCGGATTCACAGCAGCGGAGAACTGTACGACATAGAATCCGATCGTGGCGAATCAACCGACATCGCGAAAACTCGCCCCGACATCGCCGCGCACCTCGGCAAAGAACTCCTCCGCTGGCAACAGTCGATCGGTGACCCAAAGACCGACGAACCTCGTCCGTTCCCAATCGCCCATCCCGATGCGACATGGACACAGCTTCCGGCGCGGGATGCGACCTTCAACGGATCCATCAAACGTAGCAACCGCTTTCCCAACTGCACCTACCTGCACGACTGGAGCGATACCGAAAGCCGGATCGAATGGGATGTCGATGCGTTGTCGGCCGGTCGGTACGAAGTTCAGTTGTATTACGTGTGCCCCAAAGAGGACGTCGGCGCGACGCTAAAGCTGGCCCTTGAAAGCGACGGCGGCGCGACCACGTCGAACACGGCTTCGTCGATCACCGCCAAGATTGAAACTCCGGTGGAAAGCCCAACCATCGGTGCCGCCGAGGACCGCGTCGAACGGATGGAAGGTTACGTCAAACGTTGGAAACCGATGACACTGGGCACCATCGACATCCGGCCCGGTCGGCAAACGCTGTCGCTTGTGGCGACCGAGATCCCCGGATCGCAGGCCTGCGAAATGCGATTGCTGATGCTTCGCAAGTTGGACTGACAGGAAAGTGGTAACGCGCGGCAGCGAGCCGACGGCGCTAGCCGCGGGCCTTGCAACCCTAAATTTCGCAAAACGGGTGATGCATGAACGATCGAATAACGTCGCTCATTACATGGAAAACTTATGGCACTTGGTTGCCGGGCGACATGCGAGGCTGGCGAAAACGCAAGGGCGGAGAGCGATTGCCACGTCCTGGACAGTGAAGACGAGATTGATCAGGCCGTGTTTTATGTCAGCGAAGCACAAGATCGCATGGGTTTGGAAGCGGAGGACGTAGGGCCCGACGCTAGCGTGTACGGCTCACGGTGAGTTGCCGATTTGGCGGGCAACTCAATCTCGATCAATGCCCCGGCGCGGTGTAGGATGTCGGGATGAAACCTTCATCTCAGCCATTGTCACGACCGTTGCCCGGACAGTCGACGGCGCGGCACGTCCAGGTGTCGCAATGCTTGATTAGCTTCGGCAGCAATCTCGGCGATCGACATGACTTGATCGCCGCGGCGGCCGAAGAGATTTCACGGTGGGAAATTATTTCGGCCGAGAAACCGCTGGAGACAAGCCGCCTATTTGAAACGCCTCCGATCGGTGGCCCCGGGGGGCAAGAGCCGTTCCTCAATGCAATTGGCGCTTTCGAAACGACCGCACCGGCTCGCGAGATTCTCGATCGACTGCAAGAGCTGGAAACACGCCTTGGGCGACAACGACGAAGGCGGTGGGACGCCCGATCGATCGACCTCGATGTCGTCCTTCATGGACGGCTCGTCGGCGGGGCAACCGGATTAGTGGTCCCACACCCTCGCTACACGGCGCGTCAATTTGTCCTCCGCCCGGCATGCGACGTCGTGCCACATTTCTGCGATCCACGGTTCGGCTGGACGATGGCTCAGATCAGCCAGCATTTACTCCAAGGAGCCCCGTCACTTGCCCTGGTGACCGGTTCGCAAGCATTACGAGAGACCCTTTGCCGCCGACTGGAGGCTGAGCATGGGATTGAGTACCGGCGTTTTTCCCCCGTTCAACCTAGTCTCGATCAATCGGGCCTCGATCAACTGGACCTAGCTCAACCTAACCCAGACAAAACCGGCGCGATTGCCGAGTCGGACGAACCCGCGAGTACGACCTTGCCTTGGGTCACCGACGGCCTGAGCCTGCCATCGCAGCGATTTCACAGCCACAGCGAATCGGTCGATGGTCACAAGACGCTGACACCACAGGGCAACGCAATGCCGCGTCTTTTGGTGCGAATCCACCGATCAGAAGACAACCTTCGTTGGCCGGCACCGCATTTAATGTGGCCGAGTGGCTGGCAGTGGCCGGAATACCGTCTCGAATGCAGCGACCTGGACTGGGCAGTCAGCGAATTGTCCTCAGCATTTGACTCAATGCGATGTGAAGTCAAACCGGTCAGTGAAGACGGACGTTGGTGGAAGAAATAATCGACTGAATGAAAGCAACCGTTTGAGCCGATCAATCCAATTCAATGCGGAACGTGATCGTCAAAGTCGACTGTTTTTTACCGACGGATCAGCGCTGCGACGATGAGCCACACGACTTGCGGTGGAAACTTAGCGACACAATGTCGCTCGGCCCAACGATGCCCTTGTCAATTAGCCCGCGATCACCCGATACTTCCAATCCTCAAAAGTACCCGTCGAACTTTTCTGCGCGAAAAAGCGTCCGGCAAGCCGCCGGTCGATGATCATGGAACGTTTTCTATTCCCGCGGTGGACTAACCCTTTCCTCCTCGTCCTCGGAGCTGCGATTGGCGGCGGTGGGCTGTTTGCAGCTGCGATGGGAGGTTTAATCACCGACCCCGTCACGCTGAATATTGGCTATGAGCCAGAGCAGCCGGTGCCCTTTAGCCACGCAATCCATGCCGGACAGTTAAAGCTGGACTGTAGGTATTGTCACAACACCGTTTTCGAAGCATCACACGCTGCGGTTCCGCCGACAGCGACATGCGTCAATTGCCACAGTCCTCGCAACGAGCAAGGCCAGACCTCGCTCGCCGCGGTGCATGCCGATAGCGTCAACTTGAAACCAATTCATGAGAGTTGGAAGACCGGTAAGAGCATGCAGTGGATTCGTGTCCACAACCTCCCAGAGTTTGTCTACTTCAACCACTCTGCCCACGTTAACTCCGGAGTGAGCTGTGTTTCTTGTCACGGTCGAATCGACCAGATGGAAACCGTTTACCAGCACGAGCAGCTCTCGATGGCGTGGTGTATCGAGTGCCACCAGAATCCGAACGAACACCTCCGCCCGCGTGAGTTTGTCACCAAGCTCGACTGGGAGCCGTCGGAAGACTTCTGGAAAGAGCATTACGACGTCGCGAACCAAGAAGAATTCGCGAAGATGATTCGAGACAAAGAAAACATTCATCCCCAGCGACACTGTGCGGTGTGCCACCGGTAGTTCGGTCATTCGTGGCGTGATTGCCAAAAAGCTAAACGCCGTGTCACAAATCGCTTGTGTAGTGAAATTGGTGTCGATCGATCGCTTTGTTTGGCGTGACGTCGCACCTGAATCAAAACCGGGTCGCCGAGCCAACCGTTCGGCCCCACTTTCCAAACCAGTCCCGGCGGCTAGGACGTTCTAGCTTGGCCAGCAACTGATCGATTCAATCAAAGATGACGCAAAAGCAATCCAGCGAGAACAGCCAAGCTCCCAACTACTGGCGTAGTCTTTCGGAGTATCACGGCAGTTCGGAGTTCAAGGAAAACTTTCTACACCGCGAATTTCCGGTTGCGGCTTCGGAGTTCCCCGAGGGTGTGTCTCGGCGGCGTTGGATGCAATTGATGGGTGCGTCACTGGCAATGGCCGGCGTCGCAGGTTGCCGGTATCCCGAAGAAGTGATCGCGCCTTTTGTGATCCGCCCCGAAGGCCGGGTTCCCGGCGAATTTTACGACCGGGCAACCAATATTGAGATCGCCGGTGGCGTGCACAACCTGCTGATTCGCTGCTTCGATGGCCGCCCGCAACACGTCGAAACCAACCCATCACACCCTTCATCTGCCGGCACCAACACCTACGTCCAAGCTTCGATCCTGTCGCTTTATGATCCGGATCGCTCGCGTGGTGATGACGGCCCCGTTCTTAAACGAATCGGTGACGCCCGCAAACAAGAAACCTCGTGGGAAGATTTCCTGGCGGTCGGCCGAGCCGCGATCAAAAAGGCTGCCAGCAACGGTGACGGAAAAGGCTTCGCACTGCTGACCTCGCCGACAGCGTCACCGACGACCGCGCGACTTATCGGTGAGCTGCAAGCGAAACTGCCCCAAGCAACGATCGCCACGATGGACACCATCGACGGCGGGGTGATGCGTCAAGCGACCAAAACGATGCTCGGGACCGAATGCGATCAAGCACTCGACCTCAGTGAAGCCAAGGTTATCTTCGTGCTCGGCGGAGACCCGCTCGGCAGCGACCCCGGATCGCTGCTGGCATCACGGAGCTTCGCCAAGAAACGTGACCCCAAGCAGGGCGAAATGAGTCGACTCTATGTCGCCGAGGCTGGCTACAGCGTCACCGGCACGATGGCCGACACGCGTCTGGCCGTCCGTCCCAGCCAAATGCCGGCCATGCTAGCCGAAGTTGCACGGGCGGTGGAAAAGCTCAACGCGGGTGAATCGCACGATCACCCCGCAGACGAATTGCCCTTCAACCACCCCGATATTACCGCCTCCGAGCGACAATCGCGATTCATCGACTGCCTTGCCCACGACATCGTCGAAGCAGGTGACAAGGCCGTCGTCATCGTCGGTTCCGCCCTCGGTGCCGAGACCGTCGCCGCCGGCATTGAGATGAACCAGAAATTGGGTTCACTCGGAAGCATTCAATCGTTCACGCCCTGCGTTGACCGGGACCTCGATACGAAGTCAATCGGTGAACTGGTCCAGGCGATCGACGCCGGCGATATCGAGACTCTGTTGATCGCTGGGGGCAACCCTGTCGTGACAGCCCCTGGCGATATCGACATAACGTCTGCGATCGACAAGGTCGAGCAAACGTTTTACCTAGGCGAGTACGACGACGAGACCGCAGTGATCTGCAACTGGTCGCTCCCACTCGCACATCCGCTCGAATCCTGGGGCGACACCGTCAACCTACAGGGCTTCTATGGAGTGGGTCAGCCACAGATCCTTCCGTTGATGGGTGGCCGAACATTGCCCGAAGTCATCGCGTTGATGATTGAAAGCGATGAAACCGACCCGATGATGATGGTTCGCCGAACCGCCGGTGAAGTCGCCGGTCAGCCGCTGAAAGAACGTGAGTGGCGACAACTGCTGCACGACGGCTTTGCCGACGCGGTCAAAGGTCAGGCGGGGATCACCGAAGTCAGTGGCTCGGCGAAGCCGCTGCCTGAAAACGCACCGGCCGCCGTGACTCCCGAAGACATCGATCCGAACGACTTCGAGGTCGTCTTTACCGTCGCCGATGGCCTATACGACGGACGCTTCGCGAACAACGGCTGGCTGCAAGAATTACCCCAGCCGATTACAAAATTGACCTGGGGCAACGCCGCCCTGGTCGGCCCCGGGACGGCTAAGAAACTTGGCGTGAAGCATGGCTACTATGTCACGCTCCGCCGTGGCGAAAGGAAGGTCGAACTGCCCGTCTACGAGGTCCCCGGAATTGCCCCGGGCGTCGTGACTGTATCGATCGGGTACGGCCGCACACGTGCTGGGATGGTCGGCGGAATGACCGACCACGGCATCGACGCAGTTGGAATTGACGTTTCGCCGATCCGCACCGCCGACGCAATGTCAGTCGCGTACGGCGTCGAAGCGAGACCGAATTACAACGAGTACGACTTCGCGACCACACAAAACCACTGGGCAATCGACGAACTGGGAAGGAAAGAGACCGAGCGGCGAAGCTACAACTTGGTCCGTGAAGGGACCGTTGAACTGCTCGATAAGGTCCCCACCTTTGCCAACGAACAACCCAAGGCCCCGCACGTCCCCAAAGTCGGCGAGTACGGTTCGCTTCAATACGAACCGATCCAAGAGATCCGTAAGGAAGAAGCGTTTGACTTCGTGCCTCAATGGGGCATGGCGGTGGACCTTTCCAAGTGCATGGGTTGCAACGCCTGCGTGGTCGCTTGCCAAAGCGAGAACAACGTGCCCATCGTCGGCGCCGAACAGGTTCGCAACAGCCGTGAAATGCACTGGCTGCGAATTGACACGTATTTCCAAGGGGACGCCGACGACGCCCAGGTGGTCCACCAACCGATGGCGTGCCTGCACTGCGAAACGGCCCCCTGCGAACAGGTCTGCCCCGTTGCGGCAACGGTACATACCAACGAAGGCCTCAACGCGATGGCCTACAACCGCTGCATCGGAACGCGGTACTGTGCCAACAACTGCCCCGTGAAGGTTCGGCGATTCAATTACTTCAACTACAACGAAGACGTTGGCGTCGGCTACGGCGTTAAGGCCTACCCCGGCAGCATCGAAAGTGCGAATCGCAAGCTACAAGCACTTGTCTTGAATCCGGAAGTCACGGTGCGTGGCCGTGGGGTCATGGAAAAGTGCACGTACTGTGTTCAACGGATCGAAAAGGCAAAAATCGCTGCCCGCCAAGAACACCGCAGCATTCAGGACAGCGAGATCACGTCCGCTTGCCAAGCGGCATGCAGCACCGACGCGATCTCCTTCGGAAACATCGACGATCCAAATTCGGACGTCGCCAAGATGCACGCTGATAACCGAGCCTACGGCTTGCTGGAGCAGCTCAACATCAAGCCACGGACGATGTACCTGGCCCGGATCCGCAACCCGCACCCGCGACTGAAAACCGTACAACAGATCACCGACCTGGAAACGATCGAGTCGCACCACGGACACGGCGACCACGGTCACGACGATGAGCATGGTCATGGCTCCGACGGGCACGGCTCCGACGACCATCATGATGCCAAAGCTTCCGGCGACCACGGTGACGACGCCCACTGAGACGTCAGACAAAACTGAAGTAACAAATCAAGACGCGGCGCAAGAAGCCGCCGCGACCACCAGACAATCCAGACGAAGACCTCTTCAACCAATAAGAACGTTTCATGTCATTGGCCATTCCAAACGGACTGGATAACACCGTCGAACGACCCGGCGAACGCGCCCCGCTCGTTCTTGGTGAAACGACTTTCCACGACATCACCGAATCGGTTTGCCAGGTTGCCGAACGCAAACCGAGTGCCGGCTGGGTCGGTGGCTTTTTGATCGCATTTGCGTTGCTGCAAATGCTAGGTTTACTGATCTTGTATTTGATTTACACCGGTGTCGGTGTCTGGGGTAACCGGGCGCCGATTTTCTGGGGATGGCCGATCGTTAACTTCGTTTTCTGGGTCGGGATCGGTCACGCGGGAACGTTGATTAGTGCGATTCTTTATCTGTTCCGGCAAGAATGGCGGACGAGTATCAACCGAGCGGCCGAGGCGATGACGATTTTTGCCGTCGCGTGTGCGGGTACGTTCCCGGGCATTCACGTCGGTCGCGCCTGGCTGGCGTTCTGGCTCGCCCCCTATCCCAGTTTGAACCTCTGGATGTGGCCGCAGTTCCGTAGCCCACTGTTGTGGGACGTTTTTGCGGTTTCGACCTACGGCACCGTATCGTTGCTGTTCTGGTACATGGGGATGGTGCCCGACTTGGCAACGTTCCGTGACCGCAGCAAGAACAAATGGCGACGGATGATTTACGGCATCCTTTGCCTGGGATGGAGCGGCTCTTCGCGACACTGGATGCGATACGAAAAGGCCTACGCGATCCTCGCCGCGCTCGCGGCCCCGCTGGTATTGTCGGTTCACACGATCGTTTCGTTCGACTTCGCGGTCTCACAGGTTCCCGGCTGGCACACGACGATCTTCCCACCGTACTTTGTTGCCGGGGCGATCTTCAGCGGCTTCGCGATGGTGCTCACGCTGATGATCCCCGCCCGAAAGATGCTGAACCTGGAAAAGCTGATCACCATTCGGCACTTGGAAAACATGTGCAAGATCATCTTGGCGACGGGAACGCTGGTCGGGTTAGCCTACGGTACGGAGTTCTTTATCGCTTGGTACGGCCAGGTTCCGGCCGAGCAGTTTGCGTTCGTCAACCGAGCTTTCGGGCCTTACTGGTGGGCGTATTGGACGATGGTTTCCTGCAACGTGATCAGCCCTCAGTTGTTCTGGTTCAAGAAACTTCGAACGACGCCTTGGACGATCGTCGTGATTTGCATCTTCGTAAACATCGGGATGTGGTTTGAACGATTCGTGATCACCATTACAAGTTTGTCACGCGATTACCTGCCCAGTGCCTGGGCTTACTTTTCACCGACCTGGGTCGATTGGGGAATGCTAATCGGTTCGTTCGGTTTGTTCTTTACCCTGTTCTTGCTGTTCTGCCGTACGTTGCCTGTGATCAACATGGCCGAAGTCAAATCGACATTGGCCAAGCAACACCACATGGCCCATGCGGCCGCAGAGCACAGTGAAGGCGGACACTAAACGGGCGACGATTCACAGAGTCAGAGCTTTTGGCGCGAAGTAACGAAACAACTTAACAAGCACTTGTGATCTGTTTCGATGGATCAGGAAAACATGTCGGATACCAAATCTGAAAAAATCGTTCACGGAATGATGGCCGAGTTTACGACGGTCGATTCGTTGCTGAGCGCCTGCCGCCGCATCCGTGACGCAGGTTACACCAAGACAGACGCCTTCACGCCGTTTCCGGTACACGGGATCGACAAGGCACTGGGTATTAAACCAACCGTCCTGCCCTGGATCTGTTTCTTCGCGGGCATAACCGGAACCTGCATTGCCTTGACGATGGAGATTTGGATGAACGGTATCGACTACCGTTACATCATCTCCGGCAAGCCGTTTATCTCGCTTCCGGCGTTCATCCCTGTCGCCTTCGAACTGACGATCTTGCTGGCATCGTTCGGTGCCTTCTTTGGGATGTGGGCGCTCAACGGGCTGCCGCGATTCAGCAACCCCGTCTTCACCGATCCGCGATTTGATCGCGCAACCGACGACCGTTTTTTCCTGTATATCGACGCCAAGGACGACCGCTACGATGCCGCCGGTGTACGTTCACTGCTGACCGATACCGGCAGTGATTACATCAACGAAGTCGTCGAAGATGATTCTCCAAAGGCGGTGCCTCGGCCGATCTACATGATCTGGGGTGCGGCCGTCGCCGCGTCGATCATTCCGCTTCTGTGCGTCCTGTTGATGCGGGTGACCAACAGCAGCCAACCCCGATTTCACATCTTCCCGGACATGGACTTTTCGCCGGCGAAGGATGCCCAGCAAACGACCAGTTTGTTCGGTGATAATCGGGCGATGCGTCCAGACGTCCCCGGCACCGTCGCCCGCGGTCAGCTGATCGGATCGCTGGACGTGATGACCGGAATCGACGTCGATTCGCTGCAAGCGATGAACGCACCACGAGCCGAACGATTGGTTGCCGCGTTCATGCAAGACGACCAAGCCGCCGTCGCCGAAGAAGTTACCGAAGTGGCAACCGAAGAAGAAGAACAGGCCGAAGCAAGCGTAATGCAGACCACACCGTGGGTCAAAGACAACCCGCTGACGGTCGACCAAGCGTTGCTCTCCCGCGGTCAGCTACAGTTCGGTGTGTACTGCAGCGTTTGCCACGGGATGGATGGCCGGGGTAACGGTTTGGTGAATCAACGGGCCCAAGAACGCGGCTTTGACACCTGGGTCCCCCCGTCCAATATGCACGAAGACACGCTCTACAGTGACAAGTACCCCGACGGCAAATTGTTCTCGACCATCAGCAACGGGATCCGCAAGATGCCGGGCTACGCCGGGCAGATCACCGTTCAAGACCGATGGGCCATCGTGGCCTACGTCCGGGCATTGCAACTGAGCCAAAACGCGTCGCTCGATTCGGTTCCCGCGTCTCGCAAAGACGAAGTCAGCCAAGCGGTCGAATCGGCGAAGAAAGAATTGCAACGACAGGCCGAAGAAGCCGCGCAGGCCGCGGCCGCTCGAGAAGAAAAGTAAGCCAACCGCGATACGACCAGACACTCAATGACTCGCGCCGCGGTGCGAGTTTAAAACAACGACTGCCGCCGGCAGTCCATTCACGAACAACCTCGCTTCAGTACAGTTACTTCCAGTCCAAACATGTCTGAACACGCCGAACCGAAGTTTAAGCCAGCGGATAACCCGACGTTCAGTCTGCCGTCATCGTTGGCCAGTTTGCAATTGCCGCTGCTTGGCGGCGGGCTTGTGGCGCTGATCATCGGCGTGGCAATGGGCTTCGCCGCCGAAAGCGAAGACATGCCTAGGTTTGGTTTTTCGACCTACCTGACGGCGTACATGTATGTACTTACACTGTCGCTCGGATCGCTCTTCTTCGTCCTCATCCAGCATCTGGTGCGGGCAGGGTGGAGCGTCGTGATTCGGCGGATCGCGGAATGCTTCATGATCCTGCTGGTACCGCTAGCGATTCTGTTCTTGCCCATCCTATTCTCGCTGTTCTTTGAAGGACGCTTGTTCGTCTGGACCGACCCGAACTATGCCAGCGAGCATGGCCTGGACAGCAAGATGTGGGAGAACAAGCAGATGTTCTTGAACGCGCCGTTCTTCATCGGCCGCGCGATCTTTTACTTCGTCGTCTGGGGTGGACTGGCGGTTTATTACTGGCGTGGCAGCACCAACCAAGACGAAACCGGTGAACGCGCCGCGACCGATCGGATGCAATATTGGTCCGGCCCCGCCGTCATGGCATTCTCCTTGACGACGTCCTTTGCCGCCTTCGATTGGGGCATGAGCCTTGCCCCGATGTGGTTCTCCACCATGTTCGGTGTCTATATCTTTGCCGGTGCGATCTTAAGTGCCCATTGCTTGATCACCGTCGTGACCTATGTGCTGCAGCGTCACGGCGCGATCAAAGATGAAGTGTCGGTGGAACACTACCATGACCTCGGAAAATACATCTTCGGGTTTGTCGTTTTCTGGACTTACATTTCGTTCAGCCAGTATTTGCTGATCTGGTACGGAAACATCCCCGAGGAAACCGAGTGGTTCTACGCCCGTCAGCGGGGTCTTTTCGGCGGACTATCGCTTGTCTTGATCCTTCTGCACTGGCTGGTGCCTTTCCTGGGGACGATGAGCCGCCATGTTCGCCGTCGCCCCGGTTTGATGGCATGCTGGGCGGTTTACATTCTGGTCATGCACGCGGTCGATATTTACTGGATCATCATGCCGGAAGCCCGTCATTTGGTTCACGGCAACATTCCTTCGATGGGCGGAGCGGTCGGCTTGATCGCCAGCGTGCTATCGATTGTCGGGATGACCGCCTTGTTCGTCGGTCTCGGTTTGCGAGTGGCCAGTGGTAACCGCGTGATCGCGGTCCGCGACCCACGCCTGCGTGAATCGATCGTGTTCGAGAATTTTTAGGACGTTTTAAGACAAGAGGGAGCAGGACAGCACGTCGCATCACGCTGTTTTCGCCTCCGCAGTTCGGCCTTATCCCGATAGAATCAGACAGACAAAGCCATGGCTAAATACGACGACCTAGATACCCGCCAGATTTTCGTCATCGGAATCGGTTCCGTACTTGTGACGATCGTCACCATTTTGGCGGTTCAATACGTGTATTACCTGCTGGTCGACGCCCATCAAACGCAATTGCAGGCCGACAGCAGCTACAGCCGACAAAACCAGATTTTGACTGACCAATCCGAAAGCATCTCTCGCTACGGTGCAGACCCGGCGACCGGCAATGCGATCATTCCGATCGACAAGGCGATCGAAGAGGTCATCAAAGGGGCGAACTCCGAAACACACGCTGATGAAAACGAAAGCGAGTCAACCTAATTATCGACGGCATGCATTGAGACCAATGCGCGTCGCTGGTTTCAACACAATCGCCATCCTGGCGATCGTGCTGCACTTGTGCGCCGGTACGACAGGCTTGACACCGTCGGCGTCGGCACAGGGAGCATTTGGCGATAGCAGCGACGTGAATCTGAACGACGGACTGCCCCGCGAAGCCGAAGGCATCACCGTCGATCAAAATTTGGGACAACAGGTCCCGCTGTCACTTCCATTGATCGATTCGAACGGAAAATCGCTCAAAGTCGGCGATGTCATTGACGGTACGGTCCCAACGATCGTCACCATGAACTACAGCAACTGCCCAATGTTATGCAGTGTGCAACTGAACCAACTAACGGCGTCACTCAATCAGCTGAAACTGAAACTCGGCGAAGACTTTCGAATTTTGACGGTCAGCATCGATCCGACCGAATCGACGGAGCGAGCCGCAGAGACAAAGGCAAAATACGTCGATGAAATTTTGAATCAACCATTGGCGAACCGCGGCTGGACGTTTGCGACCGCAAAGCAACCGGTGATCACCAAACTCGCCGACGTGTTGGGGTTTCGGTACCGATACGACGAATCGATTCAACAATACAACCACCCGGCGATGCTGGCATTCGTTTCGCCCGAGGGCGTGATTACCCGTTACTCACTTGCATTGAACTTCCCGGCCGATCAATTGCGTCTGGCACTTGTCGAGGCGGGCGAGGGAACGGTCGGGAACGCCGTCGATCAATTCATCATGTGGTGCTACAGCTATGACCCAGACTCAAATTCGTACACGCCGCAAGCATGGCGCATCATGCGATTGTGCGGTGCGGGTTTTATCGGTGTCATGCTTGCCGCGTTGGTGCCCTACTGGGTCGGCCGCAAGGGCGGACCGCAATCGGACGCCGCGGGGGCCACTGATTCAGATGCCGAAGGCGGCCCGTCTGTAGTCCCCCATTCGAACGAACAATAAATCAAACTCACCTTTCGAAATGTTGAATATGATTCCTGCTGCGATCATGCCGCTTGCGGACTACACCGATAGCAAGCTGTCGTTCTTTCCAGAGTCGGCATCGACGTTTTCGTCGGATTCTGACTGGATCTTCTACTTCATCTCCATCGTCGCGTTGATCTTTTTCATCGCGATCGTAATTGCCCTGTTTGGGTTCACGGTGAAGTACAAGAAAGCGAAAGGCATGGCTGCCGAAAGCCAAACCGATCACAACACGACGATCGAGTTGGTTTGGTCAATCGGTCCTTCGTTCCTGTTGATCGTGATGTTCTACTTCGGTGCCCAAGGCTACCTCGCCCACCGCACGATTCCCGAGGGCTCTTACGAGCTTGGCGTCGATGCTTACAAATGGGGCTGGGGAATCAATTACGGCAAGTTTGTCATTCACCCTGAATTGCACGTCGTCGCTGGCGAGCCAACGAAGTTGACGATGACCAGTAGCGATGTCATCCACAGTCTTTACATCCCCGCGTTCCGCGTCAAAAAAGACATCGTTCCGGGGCGGTACAACTACATGTGGTTTAAGGCGACCAAGCCAAGCGAAAAGGTCGTAACCGACGAAGAGCTCGAACAGTTGGCAGCCAAAGACGCCGAGACAAATGCCAGTTGGAACTATGACGAGCGTCAGTTCACCCCCGACGGGTACACCTTCTACGATTTGTACTGCACCGAATATTGCGGAACGAATCACTCCGAAATGCAAACCGTCGTCGTGGTCCACGAAACCCGCGCCGACCTTGACGCCTGGATCAAGAAATACAGCAAACGGGCATCAACCGAGTCGCCCGCCAGCTATGGCCAAAAGCTGTATGAACGACGTGGTTGCAAGACCTGTCATTCGATCGACGGTACCAAAGTCGGCTACGTCGGCCCGACTTGGAAGGACTTGGCCGGGACCTCCCGACCGCTTGCAAATGGCGACGAAGTTCTCGCGGACGAAAACTACCTTCGTGAGTCCATCCTGAATCCGAAGGCCAAGATCGCCGCGGGTTATCAGCCGGTCATGCCCAGTTACAAAGGGCAACTAACCGACGACGATATCTACAGTCTCGTCGAATATATCAAGTCACTCAGCGAATCCGGCTCCGGTGGTGAAGCCGAAGCCGATGCCGGCGAAGGCACCGAAGAAGACACGTCGCCCGGGGCGAATGACGAACAAGCCGGTGATGAAGCCGCACAATAGTCCACCCAGGACTGCCGCAAGGGCAGCTGGTGGCGACCAAATTCCAAAACAATTTAGAAGCACAGCGAATTCACGTTAAACTCTTTCTCGCACCCGACTTGTCGGCAACGCAAGGCGAACCGAAAGAGCCAATCGTTCGAGGTACACAATGTCTGTTGGATCAGTCCCAGCCGGATACGAAGTGAAGGATCCGGGTTACCCGACTCCCGAAGAGAACTACCTGACCAACTCGCGCGGCTTGTTGACCTGGGCGTTCACCCTGGACCACAAGCGGATCGGGGTGATGTACCTCGTCGGGGTCTCGGTGTCATTCTTGGTCGCCGGCCTGCTGGCGCTAGGGATTCGACTGCACCTTTTTGCGCCCGAAGGCTGGTTGTTCAACAACAGCTTTTTCAAGTGGCTTGCCCCAGACAAGGCTCCCAACGACATCTACAACCAGGTGTTCACCCTTCACGGGGCCATCATGGTGTTCCTGTTCATCATCCCGAGTATTCCGGCGGCACTGGGGAACTTCCTTGTTCCGGTGATGCTAGGTGCGAAGGACGTCGCTTTTCCAAGACTGAACCTCAGCAGTTTCTATCTCTGGGTAGCGGGTGCGGTTTTCTTCGTCATGGCGTTGCTTGCCAGCGGATTAGATACAGGCTGGACGTTCTACACGCCGTACAGTACGACGACCGACACCTCGGTGATCATGGCGACGACCGGGGCGTTTATCCTCGGCTTTAGTTCGATTTTTACCGGACTTAATTTCATTGTCACGATCAACACCATGCGTCCTCCGGGGATGACGTGGTTCCGTATGCCGCTTTTCCTGTGGGCGACATACTCGACCAGTATCATCCAGGTACTCGCCACGCCGGTCCTTGGGATCACGTTGTTGCTGCTGATCGCCGAGCGAACCATGCACATCGGGATTTTTGATCCCGAATACAACGGCGACCCCGTCACCTACCAACACTTCTTTTGGTTCTACAGCCACCCGGCTGTTTACATCATGATTCTGCCTGCGTTTGGCGTGATCAGTGAATTGATCAGCGTCCACTCGCACAAGCGAATCTTCGGTTATCGCTTCATCGCTTACTCGTCGATCGCGATCGCATTGCTGGGCTTCCTGGTTTGGGGGCACCATATGTTTACCGCCGGGATGGGTCCGATGACGACCATTATCTTTAGTGCCTTGACGTTTACCGTTTCGGTGCCTTCGGCGATCAAAGTGTTCAACTGGCTTGCGACGATGTACAAGGGGGCAATCAGCCTGACGACCCCGATGTGCTACGCGATCGCGTTTATCTTCTTGTTCACGATCGGTGGTTTAACCGGGTTGCACCTGGGAACGCTCGCGACCGACATGCACTTGCACGACACCTATTTCGTCGTTGCCCACTTCCACTACGTGATGGTCGGCGGAACGTTGGTCGCATTTCTAGGAGCCGTCTTCCACTGGTGGCCAAAGATGTTTGGCCGGATGTACAACGAACTGTGGGGACAGATTTCTGCGGTGATCGTTTTCCTAGGGTTCAACCTGACATTCCTGCCACAGTTTGTTCTTGGTAGCCGTGGGATGCCGCGACGATACGCGACCTATGACCCAGAATTTGCCGGCCTGCACGCGATGAGCACCTGGGGAGCGTTGCTATTGGGCGTCGGGTTGTTCGTCGCCCTGATCGTTCTGTTGGTATCGCTGTTCAAAGGCAAGAAAGCACCCGCCAACCCATGGGGAGCGGCAACGCTTGAGTGGGCCTGCACCTCACCACCGCCGTTCTACAACTTTGAACGAGCCCCAGTCGTAGGCGATCCCTACGAGTTCGGCGATATTCAGTGGGACGGAGCTTCGGATCGTTACGTCAAGGTCGAACCGAAGCGAGAGACCATTCCGACAGAAAAACCCTCGGAAAGTCCAGCACACGCCGGGGAGTGATCCCGGGCTTTATGAAACAATTACCGCATTGAACTGGTGATGCATCGAGCCTGCCCGAGGGGGCGTTCGAATCGTCGCATTGGGATGACGCCTTGGAGGCGCACCTGATATTCTCTGCCTTTCCACCATTCACATTTCCCCTGCACGGTTGACTCTACTGATGGCTACCACTGATGCCGGGCACGCCGCCACGGCCGACCATTCAGCCGATTCACATGGTCACGATCACGACCATCCGTCGTACCTCGCCCACCACTTCGATACCCCAGAGCAACAGTTCGATAGTGGCAAGCTGGGAATGTGGATTTTCCTGGTCACTGAAGTCTTATTCTTCAGCGGAATGTTTTGCGCCTACGCGATCTTTCGGGCTTGGCGTCCGGAGGTGTTCGAAGGCTGCAGCCAGTTTTTGAACACCAAACTCGGTGCGATTAACACCGGCGTCCTGCTATTCAGCTCCTTCACGATGGCTTGGGCCGTTCGTGCTTCGCAGCTCGAAGAGCACAAAAAGACAGCCATCTTGATCGCGTCGACGCTCAGTTGTGCGATGATCTTTTTGGGTGTCAAGGCGATCGAATACTCGCACAAATGGCACATGGGCTTGCTGCCTGCCGGATTGTTCAGCTACGACCCGAACAATCCGCACCCCGAAGGTGGACCGAATTATCTGGCCTACATCTGCGCCCCGTTTGCGATCGCGACCGTGGGAATCGCAATCTGGTTGGTCGTCAGCTTCGTTCGGGGCGCGAAGTTCCAATTCGCCGTTGCTAAACCGATCCTGGTTGTCTTCTTGTGCTTCTTCGTCGGTGTCGGCCTTGGTACCATTCTTGAGTCTGGTTCCGGTGGTGAGCACGCCGCCCACGCCGAAGGCGAGCATCACGACGCTAGCGAACACAGCGCGGATGAACACCACGCAGATGAACACAGTGAGGGCGAGCACGCGTCCGAAGAAGCATCCGTTGCCGAAGCTTCCCCGGCCGAGTCAGGAGAAGCAATCTCTGGTCTGGTCGCCCCGGGCGCAATGGTCGCCAGTGATGACAACCTGAACGTTGTCAAACGATTGGCATCGGACAACACCAACACGGGCTTGCAGAGCGAACTCGCCGCACGCCAAGCCCAAGACGAGATGTCCTACGGGGCAATCACGTACAACGTCAGCGATGATAGCTCGGCGACAGTTGCGTCGACAGAAGACGACGTGATGCGTAAAAGTCGAGCGGGTGTCTTCTTCAGCATTTACTACTGCATGACCGGCGTCCACGCGATCCACATTCTCGCGGGGATCGGTGTTTTGATTTGGTTGCTCGTCAGGGCAATGCGAGAAGACTTCAACAAGAACTACTTTGGTCCGGTTGATTACGTCGGTTTGTACTGGCACTTGGTCGACTTGATTTGGATCTATCTCTTCCCGTTGATGTACCTGATTCGATAAGGCCGACCGGCAGTCCCGCGGCCAGCCAACGTTTTCAACAAGCCAATTTCACTCGCGAACTATCTAAATACTCACCATGTCAGCACACGAAGGCTCACGCGAAGGATACGATTTCGCGCACCCGTTGCCATTGCCGCTGTTGTTCGGTGTCTTTGTCGCCCTGACTGTGCTGACGGTGATCACCGTGTTCCAAGCGAATTTTGACCTGGGCAGCTATGACATCATCGTCGTGATGATCATTGCCTCGATCAAAGCGTTGCTGGTCGGCGCGTTCTTCATGCACTTGGCATTCGATAAGCCAATGAATGTGATCTGGTTCACCGGATCATTTGTGTTCGTCGCCTTGTTCATCATCTTCACGCTGTTCGACAACCGAGCATCCCATAAAGACGACATCCCGGTTCTTAACGATACCGTAGCAGCCGCGTCCGCCGAGGGTTAGCGTTCCATCGTCATCCGATCGATGGTCGACGCTGTGCGGAAGAACCAAGAAGCTTTCTTTTAATCGGACATGCGCCGTCGAGATTCAATGTTTTGATTCGGCTCATCAGCCGACGTCCGTTAGCCCGGTTATTGCACTGAAATCGCGGCTAATGCCATGCCGCTAATTCTAGAACCGAGCTTGAACGAAGCATTAGTCCATTGACCAAGGGCTGCTTTCACTTGGAAGGCAGCCTTTTTTTGTGCGCCGATGGCTTGCTAAGCATTCATCATTCGCCAAGCGACGCCCGCAGTTCCGCCTCGTCATCGGTGTTAATGGCTTTGAAGACATCCCAGGCCGGTTTGGGCTTTCCGATCGGATGGCCGGCGGATGGTAGTCCGCGAAGCCCCAACCGAAGCCCACCTTCGTTAGGGTGGTCGACCGGTCGGTGATAGTCGTACGCCAGAATCGACGGGCATTGCCGCAGAATCTCCCACGTCTTTAACAGAGCGATCGACTGCGTCCTCAGTTGCTCCGGCTGATCCTCCACGGCGTGATAGCCCTGTTCGCTGCAGATCACCGGACGTACGCTGAAATCTTGCTTTCGCACTTCCGAACGATGCATCCATCGGTCTAACACCGTCAGATTTTTCATTGTGATTAACGGTGTCTGGTCTGTCTGATCGAGATGTGTGTCGTTCCAAAAGTCGGCGTTCCAAAGACTTTGAGGGTAAGGATGATAGGCGACCCCCCAAGCAAACTCTCCGTGTTGCTTCGTGTCTTCGACCAAGCGTGAAAGCATGTCTCGCGGCGGATAGGTCTTCCATGGCAAACAATCCGTTGCATTCCAGCGATGGGTGAGGGAGATAAAAACGTGCGCATGTGGATTGTGCTTCCGAGTCACCGCGTCGATCAATCGCATCGAACGCAGGTAATGATCAGTAAACACATCCATCGGCTGCTCTCCCATGTTGGTCCATTGCCACCCATAGTCGACTTCGTTGTGCGCAATCCAGTGGTCGATCCGGCGATCTGGATTTGCTCCGCCGTAGCGTTCCGCCAAAACCTCTAAGATGGCGGCGTACAGCCGAACGGATTCGCGACTGGTCAGGTTTGGCATGGTGTAACTGCCTTCGTCGCTGGCTTCGGGATGCGTTAGGCTGCCCGTCTCGTTTTCATCTGACCTGCCCTCAGGATGAATAAGCAGAATTCCTGCGACCACACAGCCCGCTTTTCTCGCCCGTTCAATGTTGCGGTCGTAACCGACCAGACGCTGCTCATTGACCCACCATGTCTTTCCAGCGATCGACCGCTTCTCCCATCCTTGCCTGGGCGATGCGCTTACAAGTCGGTTGAGCAGCATGTTGACCGAAGCATGTTTCAAACCAAGGTCACGAAGCATCTGTGAACTAAACCGCGTATCGACACAGGTCAAACCTTTGGCTGCGTGCAATTTCGGCGGCGCGTTGCGCCGAACGTTCGTCGCGATCTCCGGATAGACCTCGGCGGAAATCGGTTCGTAGCCGCCATCGACGAGGCTAGCCAACTGCAATCGTGTGCCGGGCAGCCAGTCTTGCCCGCCGATGGCTAGCTCCATTTCGAACTCACCCGTTCCGACAGCCTTTTTGACTGGCCAAACTTTCCCGTCGGATCGCCTCTCAATCGGATTGGCTGCAATTTCATGAGGCTCACGAGCGACGATAACCACCGCCCCATCACTCGGTGGCCCCTGCCCGACGACGATCATTCGATCACCACTAGGGCGGACTCGATTGATGGTCGCCGGCCATGAACGAGAGTGATGGTCGGCGATCCGTTTCGCGAGTTGTTCTTTGGCGACCCGACGCTCGCGAGCGGTACGCTGCAAAGCCTCTTCGTGGTCACTGATCGGCCGGATGATCGCTCGGCGAATATTCAACCGCACGTCAGGGCGAGCCCCCAAGTCGACTCGAACCGAAATGGCATTCGAAGCTGGCAATTGCTCGCCCAGCAGCTCATTTAAATTGACGGTGTAGCGCGTCCAGCCTTCCGCCTTTGGAACCGGTGGCAAATGCCAAATCGGAGACAGGCCGGCATTGTCCCCCATCCGCCATTCCAAGTGCTTGATACCGGATGGGCAGAAGTATTCTGCTTCCAGAATCCAATCGCGTGACTTCGATGGCAACGACGGCAGTCGAAACCAAACGAATGGGTCGGTGCCTTGAGTCCGAAACGTGACCGCTTGTTGATTGCCGACCGAGCGTTCATGCGTCAATTCGACATGATGATTGCGATGAGCGAGCTCATCCAAATCCAAGGCAAACTGCTGGCCGCTCGCGTTAAGATTTGCAAGCAGGATGACTTGGCATCCTAGACAGAGGGCCGCACCGCCCCACGTTTCGATTCTCATAGAGTCCACGTTGATTTCGCTGAGTGATGATCAGCGAAAATCTTAGCAGATCGGTCGAACGTGCAATCGATCGTCTTCGGCACGCAGGACGTTGGCGTGAATCAACTGTCCTGGTTCAGTTCCGATCGCATCGGTGACAAACTCGGCGGCGGCATAGCGGCACGTTGTCCCCCGCACAACCGTTTGGTTCGGCGAGGATTGCAGCGACACCATCCGCTTTGTTGACTCAACCAACAACTGCACCGGCTCGCCGACCAGGCTGCCATAATATTCGCGTCGCAGCTCCGCTTCGAGTTCACCGAGCCGACGGATACGATCTTGCTTGACGTCACCGTGAACTTGGTTGGGCATTTCGGCGGCGGGTGTTCCACGCCGGGCGCTGAACGGAAACGCGTGGATTTTCGAAAAGCCAGCGTTTCGGCAGGTCTGGATCGTTTGCTCGAACTCTTCGTCGGTTTCACCGGGAAAACCTGCGATGATGTCCGTCGTGATCGCGGGCTTGACGAGCGATTCACGTAACAGCCGGCAGCGATCGAGAAACATTTTGGTTCCCCAGCGACGCCGCATCCGCCTCAAGACTGAATCACTTCCGGCCTGCAAACAGAGATGCAGGTGCGGAACGACGCGGTCAGCATATTCGTTCATCACGGCGATCAAGCTGCGTGTCACTTCGGTCGCCTCGATACTGGAAAGCCGAATCCGGAAGTCACCGGGCAATTCGCAAAGTTGCTGAACAAGATCAGCCAACCGTGTCCAATCTTCTCGTGGCTTGTTTCGATTCCAATCGACGCCGTAGTGGCCGAGATGAATTCCGGTGAGCACGACTTCGCGGTGTCCGGCTTCGGTTAGTCGTCGAACCTCATCGACGATATGGTCCAAGGGGCGTGATGTGAGCGCTGGCCGGACGTGTGGGATGATGCAATAGCTGCAACGCAGCAAACAACCGTCTTGGACTTTGACATAGGCCCGATGCCGCCCCGAGAATCCATCCAGTCCCGTGGGGACATCGACGACGCCAAAGCGTGTCATCAGATCAGGCAATTCGCGTTTGTCGGTGACCACATCGACAACGCCGGGCAGCGCCGCGACTTCGTCGGGTGCGCGCGTCGCGTAGCATCCCATCACGACGATGCGGGCATTGGGATTGTCGCGTGACATTCGACGAATGACTTGCCGGCTTTTCGCGTCGCCCTGATTGGTCACCGTGCAGGTATTGACGATGCACACGTCGGCTTGGTCACCCTCATCGCAATCGGAAAAGCCGACTTTTTGAAGCCCTTGTCGAACGAGTTCAGTTTCGTATTGGTTGACTTTGCAACCGAGCGTGGTCACTCGCAGTTTTGCGGTCATGAAAACTTGTCGCTGTTTATCCTTCGACCGGTTCGATCGTCGCGGACATACTGCCCTTGCAACGCGGAATTAGGTCGTCTTTGCCAAAGGCGTGAATCTGGTCTCGTTTTAGTTCGGCATGTTCCAGGGTGGTGGTCAAACAAATCGCCTTCCCCCGAAAATCAACTTCGGTCGCGATCTCGAACCCCTTTTCGACCGGGTGGCGGAACAGTTTCCGCATCATCATGACGACGTATTGATAGCTATGATCGGAGTCATCCCAAAGGATGACGTTGTACATCGGTTGGCGTTTCGGCTTCGTACGTTTCTTATTTTTGGTCGCCGTCTTTTCTTCGGTGGTCGGCTCAGCCACCACGACATCATTTTCTGACATACTCGAGTCAATGCTCCCTGCTGGGCTTTCGGCCGGGTCGCACGCATTCCGGTGTGTGCAAGAGCACGGACCGGACCCAGGCGGCGAACGTCACCGTTGGCCCTCTGTTACTAACCCCAAGCCGGCTCTATTGTAGCGCCCCGTGTGAGTCACGGCAGACCCTTTTTTCGAAGCATTGCCGCGTTTTTTGCCTTTGCCAAACCACTCGCACAGGCACACCACTGAACCCCAACCGTGAAGGTCCGATGTCCAACGACGAAGCTTTCCACGATCTGCTCGCTCTATTGCAATCGAATTCACAGCAATCCCTTGACGACTTGGTGGAATGGCTGCGGATTCCGAGCGTGAGTAGTGATAGCGGTAAAATCGCCGAGGTTCGCCGCGCCGGTGATTGGGTCTATGAAAAGTTCAGTGCCGCGGGGCTGCAAACACGGATCATCGAAACCGAAGGGCACCCGTTCGTCTTTGCCGAAACCCCCGCCGTGGATGGCCAACCCATCGTGTTGGTTTACGGCCATTATGACGTCCAACCCGCCGAACCCCTGGAGGATTGGATTTCAGGGCCGTTCGACCCGACCGTTCGCGACGGCAACCTTTACGCGCGCGGGGCGACTGACGACAAAGGCCAAGCACTGACGCACATTCAAAGCGTTTGCCAATGGCTCGCCGCGGGTAACCCGCTGCCGCTGCAAATCAAATTTTTGATCGAAGGCGAAGAGGAAGTCGGAAGCGGCAACCTGGAACGATTGCTACCCGAGTTGGCCGACGAGCTGGCTTGCGATTGCGTCGTCATCAGCGACAGCGGTCAATATGCCAACGGGCAACCGGCAATTACCTATGGCTTGCGAGGCATCGCGACCTACGAATTGCATGTTCAGGGACCCAGCCAAGACCTGCACAGTGGCTCGTTCGGTGGTGCGGTGATGAACCCAGCGATCGCTCTCTGCAAAATGATCGACTCCATTGTCAACGGCGACGGTGTGATCCAAATCCCGGGTTACTATGACGCCGTGCAACCGCTCTCCGATTCCGAGCGACAGCAGTGGCGGCAATTGCCACAGACGGACGAAGCATTCGCGGCCGGCGTTGGCGTCAACGAACTCTTCGGCGAAAAAGGCTACTCGACCGACGAACGCCGCTGGGCTCGCCCGACGTTTGATGTCAACGGATTGACCAGCGGCCATCAGGGCGAAGGAGTCAAGACGATTATCCCGGCGGAAGCGTCCGCAAAACTCAGCTTTCGTTTGGTTCCCGATCAAGATCCGGTCAAGCTGACGGAACAACTCGAACAACACCTCCGCAATCACACGCCCCCCGGCGTGACTTGGAACTTGAAATCCGATCACGGCGCTCCCGGAATGCTGGCCGCGACAGACACACCTTTTGTCGATGCGGCCAATGTCGCGATCGAAGCGGCGTTCGGCACCAAACCGGTGATGATTCGCGAAGGTGGCTCGATCCCAATCGTGACCCGATTCCAAGAAGTTCTCGGATGTGATTGCTTGCTGCTCGGCTGGGGGTTGTCCGACGACAACGCCCACAGCCCCAACGAAAAATTCTGCGTCGCGGATTTTCATCGCGGGATCGAAGCCTCCGCTAGGCTCTGGCACGAGATCGCAAAACGGGCACAATAACGGCCCGGCGCCGTTTCGCGGCAATCCGCCCGGTCTGGGGAATCATCCCAACCCTGTCGACATCTTCCCTGCAACGCTTTCCCGATAACTGACCCAAAATGCTCGATCGCAAGTTCATCCTGCAAAATCCCGACTTGGTTCGCGACAACTGCGAGAAACGTGGCGTCCCCTGCGATATCGATCAGCTCGTCACGCTCGAATCACAGCGGATGGAGCAATTGCAATTGGCTCAGGAGCTCAACCGACAAGCCAACGAGGTGAGCAAGTCGATCAAAAGCGCCAGCACCGACGAACGCCCAAAAATCATCGAGCGTGGACGGGAACTTCGTCAACAAAAAGACGACGCGCAAGCGAAGTGCGACGAGCACGAAGCGGCGATTCTCGAAATCCAAAAGCAAATCCCCAACCTCACCCATCCTGACGTCCCTGCCGGTGGTGAGGACGACGCCAAGGAACTCGCGTTCGGCAAGACACCCAAGCCCGAGTTCGATTTCACACCGCTGGATCACTTGCAACTCGGCGAGAAGCACGACTTGTTCGATTTCGAAGGTGGGGCGCGCGTCGCCGGCGCGGGCTTTTACTTCTTACGCAACGCCGCCGTCCGTTTGGACCTGGCGCTGCAGCAGTTCGCCGTCTCGTACCTTTCCGGCAAAGGCTTCACCCCGGTCTCGACCCCCGACTTGGCACTTACGGAAGTGCTGCAAGGCACCGGTTTCAATCCCCGTGGCCCCGAAACACAAATCTACAGCATCGAAAACACCGAACTGAATCTGGTCGCAACCGCCGAAATCACCTTGGGTGGGATGATGAGCGGCCAAACGGTTCTCGATCAAGAATTGCCGCTCAAACTTTGCGGTCTTAGCCATTGCTTCCGGACCGAAGCCGGTGCGGCGGGACGCGCGTCCAAGGGCTTGTACCGCGTGCACCAATTCACCAAAGTCGAGATGTTCGCGTTCACGTTGCCCGAACAAAGCGACGCGATCCATGAAGAGATGCGTGAATTGGAATGCGAAATCTTTGACGCCCTGGAAGTTCCCTACCGCGTGATCGATACGGCAAGTGGTGATTTGGGCGGCCCCGCCTATCGCAAGTACGACCTCGAAGCCTGGATGCCGGGCCGTGGCGAGGTCGGTGCTTGGGGCGAAGTGACCAGCACCAGCAACTGCACTGACTATCAATCACGGCGTCTGAACGTGCGTTACAAGACCGCCGGTGAAAAGGGCACCAAGTTCGTTCATACGTTAAACGGTACCGCCATCGCCACCGGCCGAGCGATGATCGCCGTGCTGGAAAATCACCAACGTGCCGATGGTTCGATTGCCGTTCCCAAGGCGCTCCAGCCCTGGATGGGATGCGAAGTAATCGAAGCCGCGTAAGGGTTCAAGTTCGACACGTTGCGGACGCCTTGTCGATTTGACAACTTGTAGCGGGCCTCTTGCGAGCCGGCGGCGCTAGCCGCGGACCCTGCTTTTTGCACGTTCTTGCGGCTTAGGCCCGATGCTAGGGCGTTCGGTTCAAGGTTTGTTGAATGAATCGCATTGAACGGTTCATCGACCGGCCGACGGGCATTCTCCCAGGTTTGCGCGGAAGAACCGCATGCTATGGCGTTTGCGGCTAATAAAATCAACCAGCCGTTCATGAATTCCGCCGCCGCACAACAAAAACCAATCGCAAGCACTCGTCGGAACAGCGGACACTCAACTCTATCCATCGCGGAGAATTCTCATCGGCTATAATCGCGCCGCCACGTACCTTTCTTCCCGCCACGATATTTCCGATGCCCAAGCCAATCCTATCGCTGCTGCTGCTGACGCTGATCGCCGCACCGAACGCGTATTCGCAAACTCCGACATTCCCGGAAACCGATTGGCCTTGGTGGCGTGGTCAGACACGACAGGGCGTTGCCTTCGCGGCGAAGTCACCACCGACTCGGTGGAGTGAAGAGGACGGCGTGGCTTGGAAAACGCCGATTCCGGGACGCGGACACGGCGCCCCAATCTTGCTCGGCGACCAGATCTTCTTGATCACCGCCGACGAATCACGACGTGTTCAATCCTTGCTCTGCTTAGACCGCAACAGCGGAAAACAACTTTGGGAAACCGTCGTTCATCAAGGCGAGTTTTACAACGTCGGCAAGCGTGAAGCGAATCAAAAATCGTCGTGGGCTTCATCGACACCGGCGACCGATGGCAAACGCGTGTTCGTCAACTTTTATTGTGACAAAGCAGTTTACACCAGCGCCGTGGCGCTCGACGGCGAGCTGCTGTGGCAACAACGACTTTGTGATTACGAAATCCATCAAGGTTATGGATCGTCACCAGCAATCCACCAAGACCTAGTCATCAGCTCGGCCGACAACAAGCTTGGCGGTGTGGTCGCGGCGATGGAACGCGAAACGGGGGAGTTCGTTTGGAAGCACCAGCGCCCGGAGCTGCCAAACTATCCTTCGCCCATCATCCTGAATGTCGCCGGCAAGGACCAGGTGATCATGACCGGATGCGACTTGGTGACCAGCTTGAACCCACGTACCGGCGAGGTGAACTGGGAAATCGAAGGTGCGACGACAGAGTGCGTGACATCGACGGTGACCGATGGGACCCATGTTTTCACCAGCGGCGGCTATCCCAAAAACCATGTCTCGGCGGTCGTCGCCGATGGATCGGGAAAAATCGCTTGGGAAGTCAACACACGCAACTATGTGCCTTCGATGTTGGAGAAAGATGGCTACCTATACATGTCGCTCGATGCCGGTGTCGCGACCTGTGTCGATGCCAAGACCGGCGAAACGATGTGGAAGAGCCGCCTCGGCGGCACCTTCACCGCGTCGCCCGTGCTGGCCGGCGGAATGATCTATGCGACCAATGAAGAAGGCGAAACCTTCATTTTCAAAGCGGACCCAGACAAGTTTGAACTGATCGCAGAAAACAAATTGAATGGCACCACATTCGCTACGCCGGTGATCTGCGACGGAAAAATTTACCTTCGCGTGGCTAAGGCTGGCGATGGACAGACGCAGGATTATCTGTACTGCATCGGACCATCAACCGCATCGCCCTAAGCAGTTGAACCCGAATGAATCGGCTTAAGTCATTTCATTCTCCCCGCGTCGTCGCAAGCTCCTCCGCGACCCTCCCGGAGGAAGGATGAAGTCATAAACGCCTGTTAAATCAGTGGTTAAAAACTGCACGACCTCCTAGCGGGAGGGTGTGATCCGGATGCTTCACCCCAAAGACTCGTGTTTACCTGCTTTGCGTGCGGCTCGCCCCCGGACTGGAACTTTACTTCTGGTCCTTCGCTTCCGATTCATCCGTCCCCGAAGGTTTCGGTTGCGGATCGTCGGAACTCGGTTCCTCGACCGACGGTTTCTTCGCTTGCTCACCAAGCTCGGTCTGGTTTGCCTTGGCAGCGACCTCGTCATTCGTCGTAGGTGCCCCAGGACTGGTCGACTGGACCGTGGTCTGTTCGGGCAGCGTAAGTTGCGTCGTCGCCTTCGCAAATCGACGAAGTACGACATAGAAAACCGGGGTGAAGAACAATCCGAACAAGGTGACTCCCAACATCCCGCTAAAAACGGCGGTCCCCAAAGCTTGCCGCATTTCTGCACCGGCCCCGGTAGCGATCACCAGAGGAATCACGCCCAGGATGAACGAGAACGCCGTCATCAAGATCGGGCGCAATCGCAATCGGCAGGCTTCGACCGCTGCGGCAAACCTGTCTTTGCCTTTGTCCTCTTCCGCTTTGGCAAATTCGACGATCAAAATCGCATTCTTGCACGCCAACCCTACCAGAACGACAAATCCGATCTGAGTCAGGATGTTGTTGTCCATCCCGCGAAACCAGACGCCGTAGATCGCACAGAGCAAACACATCGGAACGATCAAGATCACCGCCAGTGGCAGAAGCCAGCTTTCGTACTGGGCTGACAGGGCGAGAAAAACAAACAAGACACAAAGCGGAAAGATATAGAGCGCCGTGTTACCCGCTGCTTTCTGTTGATAAGCGATATCAGTCCATTCGTATCCAAACCCTGGTGGCAAATGCTCATCGGCCAATTGTTCCATCCGCTTGATCGCTTGGCCACTACTGAATCCCGGTGCGGTATCGCCGTTGATATCCGCGGCGGGGAAGAGGTTGTAACGCACGACCCGATCGGGGGCGGTCGTGCTTCGCATGGTGACCAGTGAACCGAGCGGTACGACCGAACCATCGGCACTTCGTGTCTTTAGCTTCACGATGTCGGATTCTTCGTCGCGAAACTGAGCATCCGCCTGGGCGGTCACCCGATAAGTCCGACCGAGGAAATTAAAGTCATTGATGTAGGCAGATCCCAGATAAACCTGTAACGCTTCGAAGACATTCTCCATCGGAACGTTCATCATGCGAACCTTGGTCCGATCGATATCGGCATACAACTGGGGTGTCCCGGAACTGAAGTTCGTAAACACTTGAACCAGCCCCGGTTCTTTTTGTGCTTCGGCTACGAGCTTATTCGTCGCTTCTTGGAGGGCATCCAGTCCGGCGCCGGATTTATCCTGGACCTGAAACTTGAAACCACCTCCGGTGCCGATTCCTCGAACCGGCGGGGGTTGGATCGCGAAGACCAATGCCTCGTCGATCGCGCTAATTTTCTTCCGCATATCAGCTAGGACGACATCCATCGTCCGCCCGCGTTTCGCTCGTTCTTTTGCATCCTCCAGGACCGGGAAGATCGCCGACGCGTTCGAACTACGCGCACGCGTGGCTCCGGAAAAGCCGACGAACGAAACGGCGTCTTCGACCCCGTCGACTTCGAGGGCAAGCTCGGTCGCCAGTCGTGTCACTTCATCGGTCCGCTCCAAATTGGCCCCCGGCGGCCCCTGGATCGCGATGATCAAATACCCTTGATCTTGTGCGGGGATGAAGCCTCCCGGGACTTGCCGGAAACCGACGTAGGTCAAACCGAGCAAGCCGACATAGACGATCAACATCAACGCACTGACGCGGATGATTCGTGAAATCGTTCCCGCATAGGCATTTTCTGCGAACGAAAACGATCGATTAAACAATCGAAACGGCCAGCCCAAAACTCGGTCAATCAATCGTCCGAGTTTGTTCTTTGGCAAATCATGTGATCGCAGCAACAACGCACACATGGCTGGTGTCAACGTCAGCGAAACGAACGTCGAAATCGCAGTCGATACCGCAATCGTAATCGCGAATTGCCGATAAAACTGTCCGCTAATTCCCGGCAAGAATGCCGTCGGCACGAACACCGCGATCAACACCAAGGTCGTCGCGATCAGTGCCGAACCGACTTCATCCATCGCCTTGCGAGTTGCCTCGCGGGGCGACATACCTTCGGCGATCAAACGCTCAACATTTTCGACCACCACGATCGCATCATCGACGACGACACCGATCGCGAGCACCAGTCCGAACAGCGACAGGTTATTCAAACTAAAACCGATCGCTTGCATCAGGGCAAAGGTACCAACCAGCGAAATCGGGATTGCGATGACGGGAATGATCGTCGATCGCCAGTTCTGCAAAAAAATGAATACGGTCAACACAACCAGCAAGCCTGCTTGCCAGAGCGTCGTAAAGACTTCGGAGATCGATTGCTCGACGAAAGCCGTCGGGTTGTAAATGACTTGATGCTTCAGGCCGGGAGGGAAACTCTTGCTGAGTTCGTTCATCTTGCTCAAGATCCCATCGGCGGTCTCGATCGCGTTCGAACCGGGGCGTTGGAACATCGCCAACGCGACTGCATTTTTTTCCTTGAGGTAACTGCGCACAGAGTAGTCAACGGCGCCGAGTTCGACGCGGGCGACGTCGCTCAATCGGACGATTCTCCCGTCATCACCGGATTTCAGAATGATGTCGCCGAATTCCTCCGGGGTTTGCAACCGCCCCTGAGTGTTGACGTTCACCTGGAAAGCGTTGGCCGGTTCGATCGGTTGCTGCCCGACAACACCGGCGGCAACTTGGATGTTCTGACCACGCATCGCAGCGACGGCATCACCGGCCGTCATGTCCAACGCGGCCAGCCGATCGACATCTAGCCAAACACGCATGCTGTACTCGGTCGCACCGAAGACCTGGATATCGCCGACACCATCCAGACGTGCGAGCTGATCACGTATCTGCAAGTAGGCATAGTTACCGATGTAAAGCTGGTCGCGGGAATCATCGGGCGAAAACAGGTGGACGACCAGCATCAGGTCGGGAGAACTTTTCCGGGTCGTCACACCGATCTGACGGACCTCTTGAGGCAACCGCGGTTCGGCGATCGAGACACGGTTTTGGACCAACACTTGTGCCTCGTCGACATCAGTGCCCAACGCAAACGTCACGGTGATCTGAAGGGACCCATCCGCGGTCGCTTGCGATTCCATGTACAACATGTTGTCGACGCCGTTAATCTCTTGTTCGAGAGGCGTCGCAACGGTCTTAGAAATCGTATCCGCCGTGGCCCCGGGATAGCTGGCCTGGACCGTTACGGTCGGCAACGCCACCTCGGGATACTGGCCGACGGGGAGCTGAAAGTAGCTGATGGCCCCAACCAATACGATCAGCGTCGAGAGGACCGTCGCGAAAATGGGCCGGTCGATGAAGAAATGAGGGAGCCTCATGGATTGCTCCTTGGCAGTTTATTCGCTGCCGAGTCCATCGCCAAAGGTTCGTCGTAAAACGTGTCGTTCGACTTCACACCAATCGGAGCGTCGGCCGGGGCGCGGGTCAACCATTGGTCTTCAGGAACAGGCGAGTAGGAGTCCGGTAGAGAGCTGGTTTTCGGCTGTAAGGTCTGCTCCGTGGCGGCGACCTTGACCCCATCGAAGATCCGCTGCAAACCGCTCGTCACGATTCGCTCGTCTCCCTCCAAGCCATCGCGCACGATCCGCAAGCCGTGTGACATCGCCCCAAGTTCAATGTTCTTTCTGACAATGGTTTCATCCGGGCCGACCACATAAACATACTTTTGCGATTGATCGCTGATGACCGCACTGTCGGGAATCATGATCGCGTCATAGCGGCCACTACCGGGCAAACGAACCTTTGCAAACAGACCAGGTGTTAATAATCCCTGCTCGTTTTTCAGGATCGCCCGGCCGCGCATCGTTCCGGTGTTGGGATCGATGCGGTTGTCAACAAAGTCCATGTGCCCTTGGTGCGGATATCCCTGCTCGTCGATCAACGAAACAAAGACTGGATTCTTGACGTTCCTCGAACTCTCTCGCTTGCCGGCGTTGGCTAGGCGAACGTACTTCAAAAACTCTTGCTCGTTCGCATCGAAGTAAATATGGATCGGCGACACTGAAACGATCGTCGTCAGTAGTGTCGACATTTCGCTTCCGCCGCTAATCAAGTTGCCTTCGGTGACCAGGCGACGACTGATCAATCCCGTGATCGGTGCGCGAATCTCGGTGTACTGCAAGTCTAATTCGGCAGAGGCCAAGTTGGCTTTTGCGGTCTCGATCGCGGCCGTTGACGTCGCGATCGCGGCACGAGCTGACTCAATTTTTGCGTTGGAGGCTTCCAAAGCGGCGGTCGCTTGCAGAGTCTCACTACGACGTACTTCCACTTCTTCGTCCGAAATCGCTCTTTGCTCGGCCAGTTGATTCGCTCGGTTTAAGCGCGACGTCGCCAGCGAAAGCTGTGCCTCGGTGTCCGCTTTTTCAGCAACCGTTTGCTGCAGCACCGACTCGGCTTCCTTCAAACCAGCTTTCGCTTCTTGCAACCGCGCCTTCGCCGCATTGACCTCGGCTCGAAACGGCCGTGGGTCGATGATCGCCAACAGATCACCCGCATTGACCATGTGCCCTTCTTCGAAGTGAGTTGATTGCAGATAACCACCCACCCGCGAACGAATTTCGACTGAATCGATCGCATCAAATCGGCCGGTGTATTCATCCCACTCGACGATCGGCATCATCACCGGCTTGGCGACCGAAACGGGGGTTGCCGGAACTTCGGCAGAGGGATCTGTTGACGGAGGAGACTCCTCCTGACGGCATCCTGCCGCGACGACTGTCATGGCAAGGACTAGAGCAATTCCTGGTTTCATTATCTCAATCGCTTGTGTCTAAATTCGGTAACACCTGGGGTTACTTCTCCGTCAGCCAGCGCTTACACCCCCATCGGAAAAGTTTTCTCGCGGTGCGAATACTTCGATGAAGGGATCGGTAGAAAAGCGCAATGCCCAATGAACAGCGTTACCGACAGACTCGCAAAACAACATTTACGCAGCGATCTCTCCCGCAAACCGACGCTTAGTCCCAGAAGATGGACGACGGGGCAAACCACAATTCAAATTGCGTCTTTCCTGCCAATCCGTCTCTCGTGCGAGCCCTGCCCCTAAAGCAGGCCGGATTAAATCTGATTTCGAAACCGGCACCGTGCCTTAGTTCTCTGTTCCGTTTGAAAGCACTGGTTCGCCTCATCAGCCGACGGACGTTAGCCACGGTGATTGCATTGAATCCGTGGCTTACGCCTTGCGGCCAATCCGAATTTCAAAGATTGGCGAAGCACTAACTTGCCACTTTTCTTGCACGAAAGACGTTCCTGCGCAGAAAACGTCGCCGTTACGAAGACGCGATGCTTCTCGCCACCCTGCTAAAAGGGGAGCGTCTGCTGGTGATCCCTTCACCGGACATTTAGATGTTGATTCCTTTAGCTGTGTGAGGTCCTTTGTGTTGTCTGGACCGTGCGGTGCCGAAAAGGTTCACCAATCAAGCAAAGGTTTTACAGAAACTTCGCTTATCCCCTCGGTTTTGCAATGCTGTGTGAACGTCGTGCGTCCTTTGCAGAACCCGCCGTTAACCCGCTGGACCGAGATGAAGATGAATCAACTTCCGTTGGTCTTGCTCCAATCGTTTGCCTTGAGCCTATCGGCCACGGGTGTTTCCGGCGCGGACGCTTTGGCCAAAAACTACGATTCTTTACAGGTCGACTCTGGAGACACTATTTCGATCAAAGAAATAGCGGTGAACGATTCGTCGCGCGACCGTGAAATCCCATTGAGAGTTTATCTCCCCGCATTCAAAACTCACATCTTGCAACGTGCGTCCGGCGACATCCCACTACGATCACGGATTTCTAACGTCGCTAGATTACTGATGCTCACGAATGAAATTGACGACCTCCTGCGGGCGGGGGATGTCATTGACGATCAGTTCCATGTCGTCTTGCCCCGCGCTCGAAATCGCGATGTCACCAAATGCGAATGCTCGCTCGAACAAGCTCTGACTGACCTGAACGTTTCGAACATCACCGTGCCGCACTTCGCTCGAACGGCGATGAAGAATTCCCTCGGTGTATACCAACCTCTGGTTCGTTAAGCTCAGCGATTGAAACCGGCTTTGCAAATACCACTTTGTCAGGAAAAATGCGGCGACCAGAAAGACGACCCCGCTCGTCACCAGTAAGACTGTCGAGTGCAGACCGCCAATTGGTCGCCCAGATAAAGCGAATGCAATCCCAATGATTGCAACAAGACAGCCGACAACGGCAATCATGCTGCCAACGAAATGCCGTCGAAATACGACAGGATGGATCACCATCTCGACCGACTCGGCACCAACGACATCCTCGCTAGAGACCGCCCGCGAGCCTGGCTCGCCGCTGTCTGTCGAATCGATGCCGATCGGCAGTGCCTGCGGCGGCGTGACCTCGAAAGGACGTTTACAAGATGGACAATCAATGGTTTCACCAATGTAGTGCTCATTGATTTCGACGGCCGTCTTGCACATCGGACAGCGGTAAAGGAGGGGAGAGTCAGCAATCGCATCCGCTGGCATTCAGTAATCCTCGTTTCGAATGAAAGTGGCTGCCTTCCAACGCGAGTGAACACGAAAGAAAGCATCTATCTCTACTAGTGCTCCGTCAACGTTTCGATTTAGGATCGGCCGCTTGGCGTTAGCCACGGTTGTTGGTCAACAACCGGGTAGCGACCGTCGGCTGACAAGCGGCCCCGAACACTGGGTTTAGACGGAGCACTAGGCCGTCGACCTGCCGCCGGAAGCCGACGGCAGTGACAAACGATCAATCCTTGTCTTTTCCAGATGGAAACGGCGACAGAATCAGTCGTCGATCCGTTCGAGCTGATCGGCCTCTTGTTCACCTTGCTCTTCAATTTGATCGGCCTTTTGCTCACCTTGCGACTCAACGGCATCGGCTGCATTCTCGGCTTGATCACGAAGCGCTTCGGCCCGTTCTTCTGCGTTGTCTTCGACGGCGGGTTTAGCGGATTCGTATCGCTCTTCGATGTTGTCGGCCCGTTGCTCTGCCGACTCTCGCATGTTCTCAGCGGTCTGTTGCGAGCTATCACGAACATCTTCGGCGAGCGATTGAGTGTTGTCCCGGACCGCGTCCGCTTGTCGATCGGTGGGGCTATCGTTGCAGCCGACAAGTGCGACGACGGCGAACAATCCGGTAAGCAGTTTAAGAGAAGATCGCATGGTTGGTTCCTTTGCAGAATTGGTTGAAAGGTTCAATCGGCGAGCAGCGAGACTCGCGATCGATTCGAACAACCCGGTGAGTGGCAAACGCTGTGCCGGACGGCAACCAATCTCGTCGAGGTGGTGTAAGAGCGGTCGAATCCAGTGCCGTGAACCTGCATAAGTCACGTTTCGCTCGACGCAGAAAACACCCCAATGCACCGGTACAAACCCGCTAGCCAAACACGCAACGGTGCGTCAGCGTCGCCAAATTCGGGCAACCAAGGCGACGGCAACTTACGTTAGTGGGTGATCTGCCAAACAACTTCGGGTTTTTTCACGACGCCATCGTTCGTGCGTTAGATCGCCGAAGGTCGCAAACCTGTTCGATTTCCAACCAGCCTTGCGGTTAAATTTGAGTTAGCTGATTGTTTATTGACCGAACCATCGAGCCAATACGAGAACGATGCAAAATCGTCCGGTAACGTCCGCGTGGTGATCAACCACATCAGCATGTCAATTCCGGCACGTTTCACGAAGCGGGCGATTGCTCGATTCGTGTCCTTTCGCAGACTTGATTGAGAGTTTCGTCGAGGTAGGCGAGTCGAAACGGTTTCGCGATGCACGCGTCTGGCCGGGCGAGACACCCCTCGAGACGCTCGTCGACTTCGTTGATCACCCCGCTGCAGATAATCACCGGCAACGATTGATCATGTTCTTTCATTCGCTCAAGCGTTTCCGCCCCCGAAACTTGAGGCATGATCAGATCGAGAAGCACGACATCTGGTCGTAAACCATTGCGTAGCTGACTCATTGCATCTGCGCCATCGACGGCCGGTGTAACGCGATGTCCGAGTGTCTCCAGGCTCAACATGGCGGCGCGGCGGACCTCATGATCGTCATCGACCAACATGACGTGAAGGCTCGGCATCACGTCAGAATGACCATCGGTCGTTTCCGAAAGATGATGTGAGTCCGGTATCAGCGGCGAAGCCGCGACGTCGGTCCGCCGTATGGTTTGGGGTGAACTTGATCGTTGATTGGACTGCGCATTCGCCGGATGGTCGCACTGATCCATCACCGGAATCCGGATCGTGAAGGTGGTGCCGGATTCGACCTTACTATCGCATTCGATTGTGCCGTGATGCTGTTTGACGATGCCATAGGACAGCGACAGTCCAAGCCCGGTCCCGGCCCCGACTTTCTTTGTTGTGAAAAATGGTTCAAAAATGCGTGGGCGAATCTCCGGAGCGATTCCCATCCCATCGTCATGGCAACGAATCACCGCAAAGCCCGGGCCTTGGTTACCGTCGGTCTGGTATTGTGTTTCGATCGTGATCGTTCCCCGTTGGCCGTCATAGGCGTCTTTCGCATTGAAACACAAATTCAACAGCACCTGACCAAGCTGAGCCTGATCGAATCGGCAACGTGGAATATTCTGAGCTAGTTTTGTCGTGACGGTGATATTCTTGGTAAACGTCGAACGGGCGAGCAGCGCAGTTTCTTCGACCGTTCGATTGATATCGCCTGGTAGCAATTCGACCTTCGTTTGTCGAGCAAACCCCAAGAGGGAACGCACCAAACGTGAGGCTTGCTGTGTGCAGCGAATCGCGGATCGGAGATTTTCGGCCGATTCAGAAGCGGGTTGATTTGATGAACGCTGAAGCAATTCTAAGTTCGACGCGATACCCGTCAGCAAGTTGTTAAAGTCATGCGCAACTCCGCTCGTCAGACGCCCGATGGCGTCGAGCTTCTGGCTTTGCACCAACTGAAACTGTAGGTTCCGATTGTCGTCGGCGGCGCGTTGAAGTCGTAACCATAACGTCGCGAAGCAGATCATCCCGACGGTGCAGGCGATCGCGACGATCGTCAGACTGGCGATCGCAATTGATGGCGAGAACTGCCACCAACGAGCGGTCACATGAATCTCTGTCATCGACGGTACTTCGATCACGAACGCTGGATGAACATCACCGCCTGACGCGATCGCATTGCCACTCACCGGGACGGCCGTTCCTGACACGGAGAGTTCTCTGGCGGTCGGAAGGGCAAGCGATTCGAGATTGGACATCACCGAATCGATTTTCGCAACGAAATCGACCCCTTGGTCGCGCAGCGTCAGATATGAATGGTTGCCGGCCCGATGGGAAGTGACCAACGTTCCACGAAGCCGAACCCTCAATGGCAAGTGATTGACATCCACTTGCCGAACGTCAGTTAGAGGTGGGGGCATCGATTGCTGGCCTCTCGAAAGCACGTAAAGGTTGCAAAACGTGTTCGGACCAGATTGATAAACATAGGCATCGACTGCATTCCCAACCATTGCCGATTGGATGATGTTCGATCGGACCAGCAAGTGATTTCCGTCTTGCTCTAAAAGATAATGCCGGTTCGGAACAACTTCGGTGACTTGGCCACGAATCAATACCGGGCGGTTCCCTACCGGCAGTTGCAAGACCGTCGCGATCGATGTCGGTTCGGTCGGCAGCGTCGTGGGGCCTTGCCGAGTTGACTCGGCAGCCAAAGCGAGCGGAGGATCCGCTTCATTGGTTTGAAAAAAGTAACGCGTTGGGTTGCCATCGGCGTCGATTTCGCAGCTCAGGGTCCCCTTCGCGATGACGGTTCGATGAAGGTAGCGATCCCAATCAAAATAGCTCGATTCGTCGCGGCGGCGAATGACGAACTCTCGGTCGTTGATGCTGCACAATGCTTTCCAGTGGCTTCCCATTCGAGCCAATTCGGTTAACTCACCTTCCGCCCGAACATAGTGTGACCAAAACTCCCCGAGTTCCAATTCACTTAGGATGACAGGGGCCGATCTCTTTAATTCCTGTTTGTCGAGCACATCGATTGTGTCCGCCGAGATAAAAAAGTCATCGACATCAAGATACCCTCGGACACGGATTTTCGTTCCCGGTGCAAGACGCGGGTAAACGGCGAACGCTTTTTCGGTTGCGGCGATGTAGATCGCATCGAACTGATCTTCGATGAATAAATCCGAAGTACGGTGATCCCACAAGTTGACCGACGCCTCGATATCAACAGGAACCCTGGAAAGTGTTGGGTGACCGTAGTAGCTCGCCACTTGTCCGAGGTTAGTCGCGACCAATTGATTCGTGCCGCCGGAGGGAGTGGATTCACTCGAAGAAGTGCCCTCGCGAAAAGTCTGGTCGGACCTCGCGGCGGAGGCCTGGGCATAGGCCCGGGTGGGGGCTAACGACGATGCGACGACAAGCCAAGCGGCGATCAGACACGCGAGTCGGAATAGGAGCGATGCGGACGAACCGCTGTCAACACGAGCCTTTGATCCCTGCTTCTTGTGATACCGCAGACAGCCGAACCACGGACAGTGAGACTTCCGTTTACAACACCACCGACAGGCTATGCGGAGACTTCTCATCATTATTGTCGCCTTTTTAATTCGCGATGTTGATGTCCCCGTTTCACAAAACAAACATCGATGAAGCCGGCGATGCCGACTTCATCGAAAGCTGATTTAACTCATCGCAGACCCGCGCGCTTCTAGACGATTTCCGGAACTTCGTAACCTTTGCGGTACTCTCGCTTCAGGAGCGGATTGGCCAGTTCAGCACCTTCGCCAACGAACTGTTCGGTCTCCGAATCGAGTTCCAGCATCGGACTGAGTTTGATCTGACTATCGGTCAACTTCAAATTGTGGGCCGCAAGGTGCTCTTCCATATCGCCGAGCAGATCTTTCCACTGGGACAGGTCAACTTGGTTAGCGGATTTAGCGGAGTAAGCTTGGCCGGCTTGGAAGGCGATGTTTGCCAAGTTGCACCAACCGGTGCTGTCGTTACCGACTTCGACTTCGGCATTGAGGATCGATCGATCCCCTGCGCGAACGGCATCGATAAAGTTTTGTTGGTGAAGAACGTCGCCGTTGCCTTTGAACTCGCGGATTTTCTTGCCATCGTTGTCGTACGCCGCGGCACGCCCACGCTGTCCTTCGAAACGGCCGCCTTCGCAGTACGCCATGTATCCACTGGAAGGACCGGGATGAGCGGCACTACGTTTGTCGCCGGGTTTGGCAGGCAGATTGCTCAATCCGATCACGACGGGAATCGATCCGGTATCAAAGAATGCGAAGTGAACGTTCGGGGTTTCACCGGCGTCGTTGTAGACGACACGTCCGCCACCACCAAGAATTCGCTTCGGCAATGCGACGCTGTCTTGGAAGATGTTGTTGCGACAATCGTCAAGGACGTGAACGCCCCAATTGCCCATTTCCCCCGAACCGGTGTTCCAATCCCAGTGCCAATCGTAGTGCAGGCTTTCGCGGTACAGCGGTTCGTCGGCTGCCGGGCCGAGCCACAAATCGTAGGCCACATTTTTGTCGATCGGCAACGGCGTGTCGCGTTTGCCAATCGACTTTCGAATCCCGTAGCGGTTGACGCGTGCGGCTTTGATTTCACCGAGCGCCTTCTCTTCGTGTAAAAACTTCTTGATCTCCGCCTGCATCGGATCGGAGCGTTGCTGGGTGCCGAGTTGGCATACGCGGTTGTACTTTCGAGCCGCCGCAACGGTTTGCTTGCCTTCCCATTGGCTGTGCGACAACGGTTTTTCTACGTAAACATCTTTGCCGGCTTCCATCGCCCAGATTGCGGCCAAGCAGTGCCAGTGGTTGCAGGTCGAAATCACGACGGCGTCGATGCTATCCGATGCGATCAAATCTCGAAGGTCAGTCCAACCTTGAGCTTTCGGGAAACGCTTCTTCGCCGACGCCAATCGTGTTTCATCGACGTCACAAAGTCCGGCAATGTTCACGCCTTGAACTTTGGAAAACTGACTCATCAAGCCTTGTGACCGACCGCCACAACTGATGAAGCCGAGGTTGATTTCTTCGTTGGCGTTTGCCGCCCATGACAGACGGGCTGGCAAACTTGAAGTCACGGCCAAAGCGGCCGCCGCGGTCGTTCCGGTTCCAACGAACTGACGACGGGAATATCTATTCATCGCAAGGTGGGGGGCAAAGGGGAGGAAAGTCGAAATGAACGCCTTTATCATACCCTGAATCGGCGTTTTCGTCTCCACGTTTACCATCCGACCGCACTGTTTCTTTCCAACATGGCGCAGTGCAGTTTTTTCCAGACAAGCCGGAAACCTCGGCAAATCCCGCGACGTGGTGAGATTAGTCTCGGTTGATCTCGTTGATCAACAGACGCAGTCGACCGAGCGAGCGCCGATTGAAACGGAAGACCAATCGGGGCAGGCCCGCCAAGTCCGGCTCGCCGGCCTCTTCGGGCAGCGAACGAGACTGTTCGAAGGAACCTTTGACCAAGATGTCGGCGAAATGATCGTTGACGAACGCAAGTTTTTCGTCGGCTAAACGCTCCTTTAATCGGAAGACCAGTCGATCGCGGACATATCGCATGCTGTGATAGCGACGATAGAACTGCAGGATTTCGTCGACCGCAACGTCGACATCATTGGTGATGCGATAAAGCGCGGTATCGTCGCCGCTGATCATGCCGCCTTCGCCAAGGTTTCGATCGATGAACTTCCCGAAGTCGCTCCAGTAACTACCGTTGGGATGGTCGAGCAAAACGAGTGGCAGCATCGTTTGTTTGCCTGTTTGCATCAGCGTCAATGTTTCGAGCGCTTCATCCAACGTCCCGAAGCCGCCGGGGCAACAAACAACCGCACTGCATTCCTTGACGAACATCAGCTTACGGGTGAAGAAGTACTTCATCGTGACGAGTTTCGGATCGCCATCGATGACCGGGTTAGCCCCTTGTTCGAAGGGCAACATGATGTTCAATCCCATCGACGCTTCTTTGCCCGCGCCGACATGACCGGCTTCCATGATCCCGCCACCGGCACCGGTGATCACCATCCAGCCGTGTCCCGCCATCGCGCGACCGAGTTGAACCGCTGATTGGTAATCTGGATGGTCAGGCTGGGTTCGTGCCGAACCAAAGATCGTCACTTTACGTCGCCGCCGATACGGCCGGAATACCTTGAACGCGTAACGTAGCTCTAGCAGCGTACGCGAGAGGATTTTCAAATCGCCGCGCGACGTTTGATCGTTTTCCAGTCGATCGATTGTCGCCCGCATCTCGTCAAACAACGAATGCTTCTCTGGCGGAGCGGATTCAACAATCGGTTCGTCGGCCGGTTGCGGTCGTTCGGTTTCGCTTTCACCGATGGCTTCCGGCGGAAGTTCCTGCGGGTCGAAATCGTTTGCATCCATGGCGGATTGGTAGGTCTCTAAAAAGGAGGCGAATAGTGTGCCGGCCAGATGGTCTAATAGGCTACCGGAAAACACGATGTGACTGGTGTTACCGCTTGAACACTGATCAAGGCCGACGAAGCATTACGCGTGTTGCACGCCGCCATCACCGGTACCGCCAGCCGGATCGGTATTTCCGCCTGCCCTGATCCCCAAAGCCTTGGCGATTAAGATCGACAGTGGCGCGGCGGCAAAGCTGAGCAAGGCGCCCATCTTGACCGAGTCCTGGATCGGTCCCGGATCTTTGAACGCCGCCACCGATACAAACAGGGCGACGGTGAAACCAATCCCGGCGACCATCCCCAACGTCACGACATGGCGATAGTCCATCCCGGCCGGCTTTTCCAAACCTAGCACACGCTCGGAGAGCCAAGTCATCAACGTGATGCCGACCGGCTTACCGACCAACAGTCCGACCAAGACCAACCACGTCCCGGTGCCCAGACTACTGAGGACAACGCCGGCATTGGCCAACCCGAAAAGGCCGAGGATGATTTCAACGGGGACTTTCCAGAAATGCTCGAATTCGTTGAGCGTGTCTTCGCGGTTGAGCTCTTCACGGGCAAAGATGCCAAGATCAGAACTCGCACTTGGCAAAAATGGAATGATCGGGACGAGGCCAAGTGCCGGGTGGATGTTGGCTTCATAAAACGAGAACCATGACGCGATGCCGGGACCAAGGATGTAAAACCAATGTGATTGCACTTTCATTTTGGCGAGCATCCAAGCAACCGCCATCGCGCTCGCGGTCAGGATCAACCACATCGGTTCGATCGGTGCGGAGGGATAAAAGATCGCCAGAATCACCAGCCCTGCCGCATCATCGGCGATCGCCAATAACAACAGAAACGCGATCGCGGGGTGCCCCGTTCCAAAGATCAAGCGAGCCACTAAGTAACTGAATGCGATGTCCGTCGCGCAAGGCACCGCCCAGCCTTTGCCAAAGTCCGCGGTCGTCCCGGTCAACATCGCACCGCCAATAAAAAACAATGCCGGCCCGGCGATCCCGCCGAACGTCGCCAACAACGGCGTTGCCGCCTTTCGCGGATTCGACAGCGCCCCTCCGGGCAGTAGAGATTCCCAAACTTCTTTCGCCGCGATCGCAAAGAACAACGCCATTAAGACGTCGTTGATGATGAACAGCAGCGAATACCAGTGGTGACTGCTCTCGCCCGAGTGTTCTTCCGCCGGATGCTCTCCGGGTGCCAAGTGCCCATCACCAGATTCATGATCGCCTACCGGATCAGACTCACTCACGGGATCCGCACCGGCGTTATCGAGATCGGTATCCTCGACCGCATCAACTGCGTCAACTTCAGTTTCCGGGGGTGACGTCTGCGGTCCTTCATCGTCGACGACTCCCTGCTCGCCTTCGGAAGCCGGCGTCAGATCGGCCGCCGGTTCGTCAACCCCTTCAACACCTTCGCGCTCGCCACTTTGCTGATCAGAGCTTTGCTGATCAGAGCTGTGCTGATCGCCCAGTTCGTCACCGTGACTTCCGCCGGCACCGACGAGTGTTCGCACATCAAAGTGGATGAAATCGTGGTAGCTTGTACTTTGATTCTTGGCGGCCCAATTGGCCCAGATCAGGGCCGCGACTGCCCCGGTGATTAAAAACAGCGAGTTGTCGACAAAAAAGCCAAACAAGCCTTTCGGTTTAGTGTGCCCAGACATGGACGGTGGAGATCTCGGTGAACGGCGGGCTGGTAAAGAATGGGCGGCGAATCCAATTCCGGAAAGTATCCAGATCGGGCAACGCCAAACGGGCAGGGCATCGTACCGATTGTGTCCACCTTTTCTAAGCCCAGATTCCGCACCGGGTCACCCATCACTCGGCAGATCCGCTTATTTCCGCCAGCTTGATCCTGCAGAATCGAGGTTTGCCGTTGAGGCGATCGCGAAGTTTTGCCGCAGGTTCCGCTGCCGAGGCAGATTCCCTCGGCGACAAAAAATCTTAAGAAGCCAGTAACAAAGCCGATTCCCGGACGCTTGGAGTCTTACCAACCGGCAATCACCACCGCTTCGCTTCCCTGCATCGAGTGCTTACGACCATGAAAATGCCAGAATCACAACTTGAGAAACCGATCTACGGATACTTGGTGATCACCGTTGGCCTGATCGTTGGGATCGTGACCGCCGCGGCACTCGGCGATGCTCCTACACCAGCAACCGTCGAGCCGACGGCAACGCACGCCGGAGATCTCGAGACGTCGCCAACGGTAACGCAGACCGCCACCTCCGATCTTCGCCGCTGGATCCTTGGTGTCCGAACCAATCCCACCGGCTCGGGTGCCGTCGTGACCTCGGTTTCGCCCCTGAGCGCTGCCGAACAAGCCGGCATCGAGGCGGGTGACCGGATCATCGCGATCGATGGCCGCCAAGTCGGGTGGATCGGCGACGATAGCGTTCCACTGCATCGATTGGTCGATGCTTCGCCGAGCGGCGTTGCCCGGCTCCTCATACTGAAACGCTCTTCATCATTACGAACGGTCGTCGTTCAATTGCAAACGATCGGTGAGACGCTGGGAATGAAATCCTAGCGCGACGGTCCAGTTCGATTTTACGATTGAACGCTTGGCATTAACCGCGGTTTGGTGGCAACAACGGGGTCTAACCAGTCGGCTGATGCGTCAGTTCGAAACTATTTCGCTGCGACGAAACACGCCCCCCCTCCCTCGCAACCTGGGGCATCGCGGAAGCCTCGGGCACCCTGGAGCGCTGAGTCAACTTTGCCGGTTGTGACGGATGATCGACAAAAACTCCCCCGCTTTCGGAATGTCGATTCGCTGTCGGTTAACCCTCACTCGACGACTGACCGATTCAATCCACACAGGAGGCCGCCCCATGGTTCGCGGCACCAGACCCCCCAGTCCGGCAAGTGAACAATGACGTCAGTAACCAGCCAACGAGCTCATCGTCCCGCACCAGATTTGAAACGTCAGACGCAAGATTCGTGTACCAACCGTGTGCCGAGTCCCAACCGTATCGCGGGGCAACGCTGGGTTTGGTTTGTGGTCGGAGTCATCACGTGCGGACTGCCGCTGCATTGCCATGCGATCGTGACCGGTACGCGGGATGTGACCACGGGAAAAACAGCGTCTGAGCTGTCGGTCGTCGAGACAATTCAAGAGCGTTCCACCGAGGCCGCGGTGCTGCAAAGCGGCTTGGAAGCATTTCCGCGGATCGAACAAGCGTCGAAAATGCGTGCGACGTTTGATGCGATTATCGAAACCGAATCCGAACGTATCGCGCTTCGCGAAAAAATGAAGCAGCAGCTTGCGGCGGCGGTTCATGTCCCGGTGAACCAAGCTTCCACTGCCGCGAATGACACTGCCGCAAATTCATCCGAACGCAGTCGCGAATCAAAGCCAACGACTCCGGTTGCGGCCCATCCGTTCGCGATGCCGAGCGACGTCAAGCTTCCGGGGGAAGAACACCACGGCAGCATGCTCGCCGAAGACGCGCCGGAGGTGCCTCCTGCGACGACCACGATGAATCCAGGTACGCCGGTTGCTGGCAGTAGCGCAGTCGCTTCGGATACCGCTGAATCGCACCATGCGCCTGAGATTTCGCTGGTCTCGTCATCGTCTGCTCAAGCATCACCTCCTCAAACATCACGTTCTGCTGCGACGGTGCGTCCTACACCGGCGACACGACCTCAGGCAGATTGGGGTTCATCGCTTCTGAGTGCCAAACCGACGATCAACCCGTTCTTTGTCGCCGAGGATTCGACGGATGGTCACCCTGATCGTCCGACCGCCCCTACCGCCTCCGATGCTGCGCAAAGGTATCCGCGTCACCAAAGCGACGTATCCTCCGGCCCGGCGTCTTACCGATCGAACGGCCAAATTTCGGCGGCTTCGATGATCACCAACCGAGTCAGTCAGCCAGCCCCGAAACCGGTCGGCCCGCAGCCAATCGTGATCAACAAGCGAATGCCGGCTCAAACGGTCGGATCGTCCGCAAGCGACTCCGCTGGTGTCGTGAAGGCCATCGCCGAAATCTCCCCATCGACATCGAATCGCCCCGATGCCGCCCCCCATGCGTTTGCGCTACCGCCGATGGAGCCTCAACTGGATCCCGAAGCCACCACCACCTCTCAGCCCAACACCGCACAACTGGTCGCCACCCGCAAGCACACATCATCAAGAGACGAAACCGATGATTGGACGGACTTGCTTTTAACCGGGGCGGGCCAACACCATCGCAATGCCGCGTTGTGGGCGGAGGGCAAGGCAGACTTTCCGCCACTCAAACGCCCCCACCTTCGTTCAAGCCCGATGATTGAACAAGAAGAAATCGATCCATCGCGATCGACGGTCTCGGCCGAACACGCGCCCCCGGTAGCCCCCGTGGAAATCGAGTCGGTTCCACCCGGAAAAACACCGTCGCCGCGATTGGATTCCGATGCTCGCGTTGCTGCCGGAGCCGTTAAAGACATTGCCGAATCAGTTCCTGCGATATTGCCTCCGGCTGCGTCGACGGTACCAGAACCGATGCAACCGGAGTATTCGCAACCTGCCTCGCCACGCTCCACCGAAGCGGAAATCTCGTTGGTTCCCGTGAATGCCAGTGACACCCCGTCAGACGTGACGCTGAATGTAAACGAAGTTGATGTTCGCGTTGTTTTGGAAATGTTGGCGAAAGGCTATGGCTTAAACCTTTTGATTGCCCCGGGCGTTGACGGCACCGTTACCGCGAACGTTTCGGGATTGTCGCCCGAGAAAACACTTCAAGGATTGGTGCGGATGTGTGGACTGGCGATGCAGCGTGACGGCGACTTGATCCTTATTTATCCCAAAGAGAACTTGCCGCTGGACGCTCGCCAGGTGCGCGTTTTCCGTCTCGACTTCGCCCGATCGGGAACGGTCGATCCGACCGTCCAGACGCTGCTCTCGCCCGTCGGGACTGCCTACGCATCGAAAGTTGACGAAACCGACAATCGGCAAGGATGCGAAGCGATGGTCGTTATTGATGTGCCAGAGGTAATCGACCAAGTCGAGCGGTATTTGATCGAAGCCGATCAGGCACCACGACAAGTCCTGATCGAGGCCCGTGTGTTAGAAATCGAACTGACCGATGGGATGCGACACGGGGTCAACCTTCGTCATTTCAACGGCGGTGCGCACCACGGCACGTTCCGGACATCGGACAACGGTGCGATGTCGGCGAATCCATTTTTCTTTACCGATGTGAACGGCCAAGACTTGTCGACTTGGTTGGCGTTGATGCAGCAAACCGCGGATGCCAAAACATTGGCAACACCACAGGTGATGGCGGTCAATGGTCAAACGGCCAAGATTCAGGTCGGGCAGCAACTCGGCTATTCGGTCGCCACCGTGACCGAAACATCAACGATCCAAGACGTGCGATACTTAGAAACAGGCATCGTACTGCAAGTCACGCCGACCATCAGTCGCGATGACCGGGTGTTGCTACAGGTCAAACCCAAGGTCAGCAGTGGTGAAATCAATCCCGAGACACGCTTGCCCGAAGAAACCACGCGTGAAATCGAAACCTCAGTGATGCTGAATAATCATCAAGGAATGATTATCGGCGGACTGATCCAAGAACAAGATCGTGTCGCGATTCGAAAAACCCCGATCCTCGGTGACGTCAAACATATTGGACCGTTGTTCCAACGCCGCGAGTCCCGCCGATCACGTAGCGAAATCATCGTGGCATTGATTCCTCACATCATCGAACCAGGACAAGCCGAACACTGTGAGTTCCCCTTCGATGCCAACCGTGTCGACGATTGGGAGCAAGCCGGCACGCCGCTCTTCAACGGCCCGCTGAATCGTAATTGTCGCCCTTGGGAAGCCAAGTTACCCGACGCGGCTTCGCAAGGTGCGGCAGCCAAGGCGATCGAGCGAATGCGAAACGCTGATCCGTATCGTTAACGAGCGACCGGACGATCACCGTCATCCTGATGCGGCATATTGTTTCGGGGCCTCTTGGATGTGCCCCAATTGGGGCAGAGTTAATCGAGGGCTAATTGCTCGCTTTGGCGGACCGCGTTAAACTCGCATGCGGCAGGGATCCGAGAAGTTTAGGGCGGCCGGATCGGCCAGGACTGCGTCGTCTCATGAATCCCATTCTCTCGGTGCCAGCGCCTAGCCAAGTGCTTCTTAACGAAATTCTTCGAACGCCGTTGGCTTTCGGGGCTTTTCGATGGACGACACTGCCTCCATGCCGGTGAATTTCTGCATTTCGTCTCAAGACGCGGAATCTTCTCACCGGGCCGATGCCTCACCCACCTTTGCCAGTTCAATCCAATTCGGACGACCTCATGACCGCCAGCGATAAATTCCAAACTCAAGACGTCGGAACCGCTCGATTGACGTATGGGGATCAGGAGATCGAGTTGCCGTTGCTCGAAGGTAGCGAAGGCGAACGCGCGATCGACATTTCGGCGCTGCGGAAAATGACCAGCTTGGTCACTTTGGATGAAGGCTTCGTCAACACCGGTAGCACTCGCAGTGCGATCACGTTTCTTGATGGCGAAAAAGGAATCCTGCGTTACCGCGGATACCCGATCGAAGAACTGGCGGCACACTGTGATTTCATCGAAGTCGCATACCTGTTGATCCACGGTGAGCTTCCCGATTCCGAGCAAGCGGCCGCGTTCCGCAGCGGCATTCGGCATCACACGATGATCCACGAAGACATGCGGTCGTTTTACAACGGCTTCCCACGTGATGCTCACCCGATGGCAATTCTGTCGAGCGTCGTCGGTGCCCTGTCGACGTTCTATCAAGACTCCATGCAAGTCGATGACCCAGAACAAGTCGAGATCTCGATTTTTCGGTTGATCGCCAAACTGCCGACCATCGCGGCATACAGCTACAAAAAATCGATCGGCCAGCCGTTCATGTATCCGAACAATGATTTGGATTACTGCGAAAACTTCCTGCACATGATGTTCGCGACGCCCGCGCACGAACACATGATTGACCCGGACTTCGCCGAAGCCTTGAACTTGTTGCTGATCGTCCACGCCGATCACGAACAGAACTGCAGCACGTCGACCGTCCGCATGGTCGGAAGTAGCAATGCGAATCTATTTGCGTCGATCTCCGCCGGAATCGGTGCCCTCTGGGGTCCGCTGCATGGCGGTGCCAACGAAGCCTGCGTGAGCATGCTGGAACAAATCGCCGCTGATGGCGGCAACGTGAAAAAGTATGTCGACATGGCCAAAGATAAAAACAACAGCTTCCGGCTGATGGGATTTGGTCACCGTGTCTACAAGAACTTTGACCCACGGGCAAAAATCATTCGCGCCTGCTGCGACAAATTGCTTTCGAAGCTCAATATCGACGACCCCTTGTTTGACGTCGCGCAGGAGCTTCAGGAAGTCGCACTTAAAGACGAGTACTTCGTCGAACGCAAGCTCTATCCTAACGTCGACTTTTACTCCGGCGTGATCTATCGCGCGATGGGAATCCCCGTGCAGATGTTTACGGTGCTGTTCGCGATCGGACGTTTACCCGGCTGGATCGCCCACTGGCGTGAATTGCACGCCAACCCCGGCAAGCGAATTTACCGCCCGCGTCAAATCTATACCGGCGACACCGAACGCAAAGTCGTTCCGATCGAACAACGCTAGTGTTTTCCAGTCTTCACCCATGCGACGATTGCATGGAGTGAGGCGAATCATCACCGAGGATGTGCAGCAAGAGCCATGACGGATCTCGACTTAACCACGTTGTTCGATCAGGGTCTCGCCTACGAGGCTTTCTTGGACCAATACGCCAACGCGTCGCAACGGGAACGCTGGGACAAAGTTCACGCCAACGTTTCGTTAGACGAATCGCAGCAAAGCCTGCTCGGCAGCTTTGTCCGCTCAATGAAAGTGTTCGTTTCGGCGGGAGCTTGGTGCGGGGACTGTATCAACCAATGCCCCATCTTCGACCATTTCGGCCAACGCTGTGATCGGATCGAAGTTCGTTACTTTGATCGGGATGATCACCCCGACCTCGCCGATGCGATTCGGACCTGTGGCGGACGTCGCGTCCCCTCGGTTCTGTTTGTCAGCGAAGACAATCAGGTGTGTGGTCGCTATGGCGATCGAACGATCTCGACCTATCGTCATCTGGTCGCGACACAGCTGGGCCCCAGTTGCCCGACCGGCTTCGGTGACGTCAATCAGACCTTGCTGGACGATGTAACCGACGACTGGCTTCGTGAGTTCGAACGGATCCAGTGGATGCTTCGCTTGTCGCCCCGACTGCGTGAAAAGCACGGCGACTGAAGTCGACGCCCCACCGGCGAATCTCGCATTCTCTGATCACTTATACTGCGGACCCTCCCTTTGTTTCCCTCCGCAGTATTGATGAGTGACCATGAAGATGTTTCCAACACTTCACATCCCGGCAGTTCTTTGGCTCTCATGCGTCGCCCCGCTTGCCATTCCGCAAGTTTTCGCCGCAGATTCAGCAGCCACCGCGGCCAGCGACGCTCCTCTTGAGGTCAACGCCGGTGACTTTCCGTCGTTGCAAGCAGCTTGCGACGCGATTCCTAAATCGGGCGGCGTCGTGCGGATTCCCCCGGGAACCTTCGAGATCACAGAGCCCATTCATGTTTCCACCGGCGATACACTGATCGTCGGATCGGGCACGTCAACGCAGATCGTCAACAAGAACACTTCGGGACGACCGGCGATCTTGATCGAGCATCCGGACTTCGTCGGCAAATCGGTCCCCTCGAAAGCTCGACTGTGGCGGGTCACGGTGTCAGAGCTGCGCATCACCGGGAATGAGAAGAGCGGCGCGGGGATCGAAGCTCGCTATATCGAAGAGATTTGCATCAAATCCGTCTCCAGTAGCAAAAACGGTGGCGACGGCATTCGACTGGATTGGTGCTACGAAGACCCTCGCGTGATCAACAACTTGCTGACCTACAACAAGTCCAGCGGGCTAGAGATCAGCGGCTGCCACGACATCATTGTTTCGGCGAATCAATTCGAAGAAAACCAAGACGGGGTTCGCTGCGTCGATTCATTTAATCTCACGATGAGTGGCAACAATTTGGATGACCATCTCGGCGATGGCGTCGTCATTGAAAACACTTATGGATCGGTTGTCGCCAGCAATATGATCGAAGAATGCCAAGGATGGGGAATCGTTTTAGATCGCGATTGCTATGGGATCACATTGTCCGCCAACGTCATCGCGCATGAATTCGCGGGCGGCATTGATCTACGTGATGCCCACGGATGCGCTGTTTCGGCAAACACGTTCACGATCGTCAAACAAATAGGAATAGCCGTCCGAAAACAATCGGGCGCGATCACCATCGGCGGCAACAACTTTAGCGACACTTGGATCGGGCGTGACGAAGATGGAACGGTTCAGCGCCGCCGTGCCCCCAAACCCACCAAAACAGAACCGAACCCCAACGAAGCCGCTGGCGTATTGCTCGAAGAATGCGAATCGGTAGTGATCACAGGCAACCTGTTTTCCGGCTTGGTCGGCGAACCGATCCGGCAAGTCGGCGAGTGCCGTCAGATCGTCGCCGATAACAACGTGACCAATACGTTGTAGCGAATAGTTGGACGATCGAAACACACCGGTGTTTGAAAACGGCACCTGCTAAGTGCCGGTGCTTTCGCGTCGCATCACTGTTTCGGCAGAAATATCGACTCCATCAAAATTGAAGAACCCCGGGATGAAGCTCACCTCGGATATTGGGATTTCAATTTTGACAGAGATCTCTTCACCAGGCTGCGCGGTATCGAGATGGCTTGGGGTAATCGAAACGCTAGCTGTCGTTATGCCCATCACGCCTAGTTCCTCGTTGATCCGAGATTGAACGTCCGAACTGGAAGCCGTGGGGCGGATACCAATTCGCGCCCCCTCGCGTGAGGCCTGGACGATGGATTCTTTGATGATGCTGATTCGACTCATCTCTATCAGGCCGAAGGTAAACGTCAGCATCAGCGGAACGATCAATGCGAATTCAACCGCTGCCGCTCCCTGGCGACTCTTTTTACGTCGACGAATATTCATAGCGAAACCAAGTTGTATTTTTATGCTGTTGTCGGGTTAGTACGAAAGCAATGTCATCATTCCACCAGCATGACCGGAGTGAATAGATACTCGCTTTCGATAATTTCTTCCTCGATGATAGAGTGGTGAGCGACCGTGGGAGCCGGCTGTATCGTGACATGCTTTTTCTTCATTGGCCCGGTCAACTTCACTCCCAGAATACGGATGCCTTCGAACCGGACGATGGTGTACATCGCATTGTTGCCGTTGCCGTGAACGGTCGTGAAGATGGGAATGATCCGAGGTTGGCCAATGATCTCTGCAAGCTGTGCCTTGATCCCAGCACTGATGCCGGTGTCCCCATTTAGTTGCAGTTCATGATTGGAGTCGAAAGCCAACGGCTTGCCTAAATCGACAAGATCCTGCTGTGAAATCCCGTGCAGAATCTGACGACGCAAATCACTGGTGCTATTGTTCGCGCTGCCAATATCGACCGTCCCGCGGTTTCCCGGCGATCCAGTTCCGGTCGGATAAAGAGAGCATTCAAAATACCCATCTGCGCCATTGGTCACTTGCCCGTTGCTATACCCAAGCTTGTCTTCAGTCTGCTTGGCGATCACTTTTTCCCATGTCTCGAGGTCTAAAGCGATGGGCAAGATATTCAGTGTTTCGCCGGATTTTTTCGGACGATAGAAGCCACCGATCTTTTTGAACAATGCCGCAGTGGAGCGAGCTTCAAGCGACTGCTTGTGTCGCCCAGTGACGGCACCAAAGAAAAGTGAGATACCAGAACCGTCTGCCTCTCGTTGCCGAACGTGAACACGAACCGCGTTGTAGTCTGGATTCGATGTATCCAGAAGCCCCGTTTCCATGTCGTAGTAGCCCATTTCGATATCGGTCTGCTCGTTCACAGTAGGGACATTGGAAGCCACCGTGTTCTTGGCGGCGAATAGAGATGCCATTTCCGAAACGCTTGACTGGGCTGCTGAAGGCGTTTGACCTTCGACTGCGGCATCAAACAGTTCCCACGCTCCCGACATTGCTGCTGAATCAGCGGTGCGTTTGATCTCGGAACGTGACACACTGATGCGACCGAAATCGACGGCGACCGCACTCATGATCAGCAGACCAGCGAGTAAGAAAACGCCGAAGACGGCGGCCGCCCCTTTTCGTTGATGGGGTAGTCGGGTCGAGTAACGAAGGCTTTTACAGGCCGCGATTGCGGCAAGATTGGATGTATATCTCACGGTTCTATTGGGGGTTGTTTGGCAGAGTTGATCGCTAAAGACGCAAGTTATTGATGAGCGAACTCATTGACTTGAATCACTTGCTGGCTTCCATCGGTACGGATCAACCGAACCGTCTTAAGCCGAATGGATGCGACCCTGTTCGAACCGAAGCCGATATCAACCGCTGCCAAACTTTGCGCCGGTGAGTAATTTGCGAGATTGACCAGACCTTCGTCATTCATCTCTACCAAGTATTCGGGTCCACCAAACACACCCCACTGATAACCATAGCCATCCTTGACGGCGAACATTAGCTGGTTGTTGAACACAGCCATCGCACTGGTCCAACGCAATCGATCGTTGTCCCAAGAAAGCGTTTCGCTGATGCGGCTGCGTTCCTCGTCTCGAGGATGGTCTCCTGAAAACGCACCCACGCGGAAACCGCCGCTGGAGTAGCCCTCTTCGGCGGCGTAGTTCATCTGAAGCTGAAAGTACAGATCATCGCGTCCAGAGTCGGGATACATAAAGAATGCGATCTGTGGGGAGTTAATCGCAACTTCAGGCTGATTGATCACCAACTCCCAATCTTCTTCGACGAGGAAGATTTTTGGTTCGGCGGCTACCACCGCGGTGTTGGCAAAGACGACGAGGACGATACTTCCATACAGAAACGGGTACAGGAACACTCGACTGAGTGCGCACCGCGGATCGTCCCATGTGTTGACTGTTGACATGGTGGTTCCCTACTGGCTGAACGATAGAAAAGATTGCCAAGCCAACATTGATCCCTTTCGGTGGTCTGGCGATCCGGCGAAGTTGACAACAACCGGACCCATGACTTTGCGTCCCACGCTTACACGTGGTTTGCCGTTTCGAGGGTGAAATGGGAACCAAACGACTGACCTGGTATTTGGAAACCTATGACAAATCCGGTCAATGCATGGCCAAACGACACTGATTTTCCCCAAGAAGAGGTGATCACTACGCCGGTCGTACCGGTTGTGACACCCAATTTTTGCAAAGCACTGCTTTCACCCCCCTGGCGTTCTGGACAACACAAAAGAATATGCAAGTGCGCGGCGACAACGTGCCAAACTGTTGACTATTTTCTACCGCTGACAGAACTGGCTAGCGATCGTATCTTTGATCACTCCAACTCGCGGGTTCGGCTGCTGGCGACGGACGCGGGGGCATCGATGACCGGGGCTGGCGATTCAAATCGAGAAAACTCAGCCCATAGCGGAAGGTGATCGCTGATCGAATCGGCCTGCTCGAGTGTCAGATTCAGGTCCTCGATGAAGCTGACCACGCCTTTGCGGCCGGCATATTCCGCGGTGACAATGCGATCGATCAGGATATGGTCGTTTGTTTTCTTGCGGCTGACATTCGTTTTGATGTCGCCCGCTAAACTGACCATGCCGTTGATCTGCGAGAGCTGCCCCAATTGGTCCGGACCGGCATTCAGATCACCGAGCAAGATAAAGTCGTCTTCCATGCGCAGCCTAAACTCGAAATCTCGGACGCGTTGGAAAACGCTCGCGAGCACGTTGATTTCACTGTCTTGGTCTTCCGGGTCGACTTCATCGGGATCGGTATGCACGTTGATCGCGGTGAAGCGAAACGGTGTTTGATTGCTCTCCGGCGGAACTACCGTTTGAAACGAAGCCACCATCGGTTCGCGATACATCCGCTCGCCGCTATCGAGAACGACGTAAGCACTCCCGGGAATCAATCGAATTCGAGAGTAGTTGTAAACGAAGGCATAGCACTCACGGCGTGCCTCGTTGCCGATCGGATCACTGATCGTCGCCGCGAACGTTCCACCGGATTCGTTTAATAGGTTGACGAGCTTCTGGAGGGCGGCACCGTCGTCTCCCCGGATTTCCTGAATGGCGACCAGGTCAAACCTGCTAACAATCTGTGCGATTGTTCCCATGACATCAACGCCATGATCGTTTACACGGGTATCCGCTTTTTTGTCGCCAAAGTTTTCAATGTTGAACGTGGCGATCAGAATTTTGTCTTCGGGCAGCCCACCAAGCTGATCGAGTGAAACCGTTTCGCCGCGGAAGGTCGCGTCTTCATCGCCACCGATCAATTCGTCGAGCGATGAAAAACTCCAACCACCCGTGAGGACCAAGTAGACCGCATAAAGAAAACCCGCCGTGGTCGCGCCGGGACCAAACCAGCGCAACAGTGGTAGGCTGCTTTTAAATGAGCTCTTCTTACGACGTTTCGAAAACAGTCCCACCCCGGCCTCCTTGCCGACTCCTGTGAAGGTTTTGACGAAAAAGCCAACGGTATCGCCCTATCGACGCGTCTTCCGTGCCGCTATAGAAAAGATGGAATCTTCACGGCAAGACCAATCCAATGTCAGAACTAGAAAAAATTCAGCGACGTGTCGCTCGCGTCCGGCGAATCGCCACGTGGCTGGACAGCCGATACGCAATCCCGGGCACGAAAATTCGCTTCGGCCTAGACAGCTTGGTCGGTCTGATCCCCGGTGCCGGTGACGTGGCAACAGCAGCGGTCAGCTTGTGGCTGATTGTCGAAGCGGCGCGTTTGGGTGTTCCGATGCGAACCATTGCCCGGATGTTTTTTAATCTATTCGTCGATTCAACCGTCGGTGCCGTCCCGGTCGCCGGTGACGTGTTCGACATGTTTTTTAAGTCAAACAATCGTAACGCCAAACTGCTCGAAAAAGCCGTCGCTCGCCGCTACGGTGAAGCCAATAATCCAAACGCCCCCGACACGCCGCCGACGAAGCCGTGACCGAGATTTCCCCAGATCAGGTCCGTCGCTTTGCCATTCTTGAACACCGTGTCGGAGTCGGGTTTCGGCGTCCGGGCAACAAGGCGGTCGCCGCTGGGGCGGTCCATTGGGATTGGTTATTCGACCTGCCGCATACCGAAAGCCGGCCGCCTACCGAAAGCTCGAACAGTTCAGAACCGGGCGGCCTAGCAACCTGGGCAACGGATCCGTTACCGCAGAGCATGCCCGGGGCGAGAAGGTTTCCTCCGGGCACTTATCAAGCGCTCCGCTTGCCCGATCATCGCCACAGGTACCTCGACTATGAAGGCGACATTGGTGGAGGTCGTGGCACGGTCACCAAACTCGCCGGTGGCTCGATCGTCACTTACGACCTCGGAAGACAAACTGCGAGTCACGATCTCGTCCATCTGACGGTCATGATCGAACAATCAGCGACACTTCAGATCGGTGTTCGGCTGAAACTTGAATGGCAGCTAAGAATGATGCCATCAGCTGAAACGAATCGCTTGATCGGCAACTCGGCTCGGCCAAGTCGAAGTTCCGATCAGTCGAGCGAGATCGTCTCGTCGGAGCCTGCCCCACCGCCATGGACGCTGCGTCTGGGATAATCGAGCGACGCCTCGGGACGATTTTTCAGCGAAGCGATTTCATATACCGCTCCACGCGGTTCGAAATCCGCAAGTGTGCCTTCTCCCGATCGCCCCGCCAAGCAGACCTTGCCGTCATTGAGTTCGATGAACTCGACAATCACCGGTGCCGCTTCCATCCCAGAATACTTTTGGGGGATATCGATCAGGGCAACCGTCTCGCCATCTTGATCATCCCAGCGAAGGTTCAGACTGGTTTTCGCGAAGATTTTAGCGATGTTGTCTTTCAATCCCGCTAATGGCAGTGGCAAAGCTCCGGCATAGATTGAATTCAACTTGATCGCCAAGCAATTCGGCTGATCGGTCATCTGAATACTCAGATTGCATGAGACAACGCCATCAAACCGGCGGCTCTTGATCCTCGCCGCCGCGGTCACGTTGCCTTCGTCGACTTTGATTTGAGGATCCTGCAAACCTTTCGCTTGCAATTTTTGGAAATGCTGTGGCAGTTGGTCGATCAACCATGCGTTGATCTGTTCTTCAGCGAAGACAGCTTCCCACAAGCCGACTTGCTCGACATCGGCTTGCAACTGCTCGACTTGAGCTTGCATTTGCTCACTCGATTCGGCAACCTCCTCGGCCGAAACCTTGGAGGATTGGATTGCGTTCCGATAGAAATCGGGCACTTTCTTACTTTGGTGATACCCCCACCAGGCGCTGAGGGCGAGAGCGGCGATCAACGTGAAGCCGACCAGCAAGACTCGCTTGATCAGTCGCTTAATCATGATGCCTCTCTTGATGAATTAGAAACGGATGGGGCGTGGCAGCCAGTCACGAATTCGCTCGGCGACGCTGTCACGATTCCCTTGGGCGGGCGGGCGATCGTTTGTGGGGTTTGACGAGTGGTTGAGGGAGGTTTTATTTGGTGCGATGGATGACGCGGCGGCGCTCTTATTCTCGGTCATCGCCGCCGCGGCGGAGCTATGGGTGATAAGCAAATATTGCGCCCAACGATTTCGCAGCAACTCAGCGGCGGGGGCGTAACTGCCGCGCTGAAGGCCTTGGATTGCCAGGAAAACTTTACCTTGTAAATGCGAACGTTCGGCACGAGTTGCGAAATTGTCATGAAGTCGAACGTCATCAATCCATAGTCTACCTGGAGTAAGGCTGTCGATTGTCAGCCGAATCGTTTCCAAATCGTCCGGATTGAGGCCTTCGATCTCTAGAATGTTCTTTTTCGTCAGCCACTGACCGTTGCACGGTAGAGAAAATTGCGAAACGAACCGAACCGGCTCGCCCCCCCTGATGCCCTCCAATGAAACACGGAGGTCGTGACTCGGTGGCTGCGGCGTCAGTTTTGATTTGGCGACTTCGACCTGATCCGTCTCTCCGGATGCGGTGGCAACATCACCCCCATTTAAATTCATCATCACCTCCGCGGCTGTCTGGCGAATTGGATTCACCGCCGGTTTGGCTGCCGCCCGAAGTGACATCGAAACGCTTAGACGCCCCGTTGCGGGCACATTGATCGGTTCACTGACAATCCAAACGCCACCGGGGTTTTGTTCGGTTGTTAACAGTCGGATCGAGTTTTTGCCCTCGCTCGCTTCATCGGAATCCAACTGCACCGCGTCGGCGGGAAACTGTGTGTGCATCCAGCCAACGATGCCGACTTTTCCATTCGCCTCAAAGTTCGCATTTCGGATACCGTCATACAGATCCGGCGACCCCAACGTGCCGATATGATCGACCACAGTGGAAACGTGTGTTTTAAGGTGCTCGATGGTTTGAGTTGGGTTTTCGAAGTCCGCTTTCCAGCCGCTGACAGCGATATGTGATTGCTTCGACACCAAATTGACGACTGAGGAAGGGGGCAAGACGATTCGATCGTCTTGCTGCAGTTCACTGTGGTCGCTTGGGTTGATTAGCGACGATGGCGTGGCGAGGTCCAGTCGAACGGTATTGGTCCAAGGTGCCTCGTTGACCAATGTGACAACGCTGTGATCGGAAAGGCCTTCAGAAACGAACACATGAACCCCGACAGATTCTCCCACCGGACCGGCGGTTTCCTGTGCCTGATTGTTTGACGCTTGACTGTTCGACGCTTGAATGCCCGGCATGGGCTTGCCCGGCGATGCCGAAGGAATTCCACGCATCGATCGGGGCACGTGTTTGACCTGCTCGGTGGTCCGTAAAAGCTGCGGATCAACCGCCATCGGCAACCTGTCGCTATCGATGACGATTCGCTCCGGACTATCGCGTAACAAACGCTCAATGAGCTTGGCGTGGAGTCGCGACTGGACGATCCGCTCCTGACCCTTAAACACGGTGGACTCAATCGATACCACTGCCGCCTCGGGTTGAAACCCCTTTCGTCGATCGACCATCACAATGGGAGTACGAATGGTTTGGCTCCATGCATCACACGCCTGAAACCATAGCGGGCCGCACCAGCGGAGATCCGATGTCGATGATGCCCCGGCAAGCTGCTTCAATTCTGTATGAAACGCTGCGTTCATTTCGGGCGCCGTCTGAATCATCAATCGATCGTACTGAAGCCATCTTGCATGACTATCAAGTTGACGTATCCCAGACCAAAGGATTTCAAATAACTGAGTGCTTTCGGCGAACCGACCGCTTAGCGCCACGCGAGTCGGTCGATCGACGAAATCGGCAGCCCAATCCCACGAACGCGTTGACCATGTCAAATGACGAAACCCACCGGATTCGGTCTTCGCCGGTGACGGCTTGCCAGCGGCCAACAAATCAATCGACTGAATCGCGACAGTTGCCGTTGAAGACAAATTGCGAATACGCACGAACTGGGGTTTGCCGGTCGATCGATGAGCAACGGCGACATGTCTGTTGCCAAGTGGGACAGGCGCGCCGGCGTCGAACTGCGGCTCGATAACATACGTGTCACCCTGTTGAATCGAATCAAACTGGGGCGACGACGCGATTTCGATACGCAATCGAGTGCTGTCTTCGATTGCCGATTGCTGTTCGATCGAAAACTGCAATTGGCAACGGTCGTCGGGGCTGGCAATCGGCAGCACCGCGATGACGTCTTGCTGTGATTTCAACACATGGTCTTTCAGTGGTTGCTCATCACGCCAGTGCGGTATTGGAAGAGATTCACCGACCCGTTTTGCCCCAGGAACAAAACGGGTTGCGTCGGGAATCCATCGCGTTCCCATCCATAGGTTCGCATCGAACTGCGTCGCCTGACCGATATTCTTCCATGCCGTCGAAGCGGTGACCGAGAACGGATCCCGAGCGGATCGATCTGACGTAGCCGGAGCGGAGGGACTTACTAGCCAGGGCGTTTGAACTTCGGCGACAATCTCGCTGTTGCGCAGCGAAAACCGCTCCCAAATTTTATCTTTCGGTTGTAGCAGTCGGAGTCGAATTTCGTAGACGCCGACTTGTTCGGGGGAATGGTCGGCGACGGAAATGACTTCCGATCGTCCGGCGGAATTCAAGGTGATTTCGGTTTGCTCGCGAGCGACCAAGTCTCCGCTCGGAACTTCGATCAATTCATACTGCAACCGTAGTCGCTCGCCGGCATGAGCCTTCAATGCGTCGATCAGAACGCTTAGCCTGGTCGCGTCACCCGCCTTGCTAATCGGCCGTAACGAAACGGACTGCTGGGGTGCCGATGTCAGTGCCCCCGACGTTGACAATTCCGGATTTTCTGGGGCGGACCACTTCAGCCGAAACGGCTTGGTCGATGCTTCGTATAGCGACAAAAACGCCTGTGTTCGACCGGCCGTTTGCGGGGCCCGAGTCGACTCGATTGATTCGGCTGCCGACAGTGACAGCCCAGCCCCCGTCATGGCGACGGTGAGGAACAGGCACATGCTAACCAGGACGCCAAAGTGACGACCGTGTCGATTTGCCTTCCCGAGAAACGTGCTCCTCGCCGCCTGAATCGCTAAGGGATAACGGTGGCGTGACGCATCGAATCGTTTCTGCGGACTTCCATGTCCTTGCATCAACATCGCTAAGCGGTTGGACGGAGTAGTGGCGAGACAGCTCGATCGTATCGCAGCCGCCTGAATCGCTCGGCTCCAACGATCACCTTCGAGACTACCGATTGTCGGCATGCTGCGGCAAGACGAATCGCTCTTGAATCCAGCGTGCGGCGTCATCCAACGTTTCGTCGGTATCGCGAATTTGATAGCCCAATTCACGGATCGCCCGTTCACTGCTGTACCAATGAAACTGACCGCTCATTGTTACCTGGGCGCTGTTGACATCGGTTTCGTTGCCGCTGACTCGGGTCCAAAGATCTCCGACCAGTCCTGCCAGGTATTCGACTCCGGGACCAAGGGTATGTGTCGGCGGGCGTTTCCCCATGCGAATCGCCATCTCCGACCACAGTTGTTTGTATGTCCAATTGTGCCCGGCAAGAATAAACTCACGCCCCGGTTCACAGTCCTTTAGTGTCGCCGCGATGACCCCCGCGGCAACATCGCGACTGTCACAGACGCTGCACCCACCGCGCGGCGCGATCGGTTTCCACCCTTTGCCGACTTCGATCAGCATGCGCCCACTGCTGGGTTTCCAGTCCCAGGGACCGAGCATAAATCCGGGATGCACGATCACCGCGTTCAACCCGGACGGGATAGCTCGCCGGACGACTTCGTTGGCAGCCCGCTTGCTCTGCACGTACGCACAGGGAACCTGCCCACCTGCATGACCGACCGGCGTGTTTTCATCGGCGATGGTGTCACGTGACCCAAGCGCAATGGAATTCACCGTGCCAACAGCGGTTAGCTTTTTCTTGTGCCGGAGGCAAGCCTGGGCGAGGCGGTCGGTGCCGTCGCGATTGACGCGCATCGACGATTCAATATTTCGCCACCCCAGATGAATCATCGCCGCGCAGTGAATGACGGCGTCGCATGACCGGACGGCTTGATCAAGGACGTCGCCGTTCCCACCACGGAAATCAGATACTTCGCTGCCTGCCTGTTCGCTGCCAGCCTGTTCGGTGGGCTGCTCATTTGCTTGCTCATCAGCGATCGGGGCAAAATCCGATTCGACGATTTCGATCGGGCAGTCCCCCGATAGCGACTGCCCCGAGTCTTGCTCGGTCGTTCGCTTAACGGAATCGATGCCATCAGTTTCGCCGGGAAAACCTCCGTCGCTGCTCCCTGCGAAGATCCCCGCAAAAACCTCAGAATCTGGTGCCTTACGGACGAGGGCGACCGGGGTGTGTCCCCCGGCAGCAAGTTGACGAACGATATTGTTGCCGAGCAAGCCCGTCGCACCGCTGACGAGAATCCGCATGTTATTCCCAAGATTCGAGACCAAACCCCAGCCCGGAGGGGTGCGGTTTGATTCTTTTTTTAGGTGTGATTATCACCCCTTACCCACCCAGCCGGACTCTCAGGATAGGGGATTTGCGATTGGAAACGTAACATGAAACCACCTTCGCAGCCACGTTGATCGGCTGGGGTGAATTGACAAGTCACCCACCGGTTGACCAATCTGTCGGCTGATCGATTTTCAGCGGATCGACTCCGGTCGTCCAGCTCGACATCGCAGATGGTTTTGCGGTGGCTTTCGGGCGGGATACCGACGGTGCCCACGGAGCGGGCCGAGTCCCAAAGTAGGGCAACGACGCCAATCCGCTCATTCAAGAAGACGAGACTCAACTGCATGTCGCGAGACAAGCTGGAACTAATTCGAAAGTCTGCTCCGAGTGTGCTGCCCAGCCTACTGCTGTGTGATTTCGGCGATCTCAAAGGCGAACTTGCCCGTTTGGAAGACGCCGGTGCCGAAGTTCTGCACTTGGACGTCATGGACGGAAACTTTGTCGGCAACCTGACCTATGGGATGCCGATCGTCGAAGGCATTCGCCGTCATAGCGACCTGCCGATGGACGTCCATCTGATGATCACCGACCCGTTGGCCTATGCGAAACCCATGGTCGACGCCGGAGCTGATTTGCTGACGTTTCATGTCGAAGCAGTCGACGATGTCGCTGCGGTCGCGGCACAGATTCGCGAAATGGGTGTCGGAGTCGGCGTCGCGCTCAATCCGGAAACGCCCCTTTCGGCGATCGAACCTTGTCTGGACATTGTCGACCTCGCATTGGTGATGAGCGTCAAGGCGGGGTTTGGCGGACAGAAATTCAATCCCGTCGCACTCGACAAGTTGCGTTCACTGAAACAATCCCATCCGAAGCTTTTACTGGAAATCGACGGCGGCATCGACGCGACAACGATCGGCCCCGCGCGTGAAGCCGGATGTGATCTGTTCGTTGTCGGCTCGGCAATTTTCAAGAAAGATGACTACAAGGCTGCGATCTCGGTCTTGGACGACGCAATTGCCGGGGTCGCCGAATGAGCCGAACAGCAACGATGACTCGCGTCCTGCTGATTCGGCCGGGCGCGACGGATTTTGATGAACAGGGGCGGATGAAAGGATGCCTCGACATGCCGCTCAGTTCGCGTGGCGAACAGCAGGTCGACGCGCTCGCCGAAGATCTCGCCCACGTCGACTTGCGTACGATTTATTACGCCCCGTGTGAAAGCGCCGCCGAGACGGCTCGCTGCCTTTCTCGCCGCCTGACACAGCAGGGATGCGAAGCCAAGGTCAAGATGATCGAAGCGTTTCGCAACTTGGATCACGGACTATGGCACGGGAAGCTGATTGACGAAGTTCGTCGTAATCACCCGCGCGTGTATCGTTTGGGCGTCGAGCACCCCGAGGTGTTTTGCCCTCCCGGCGGCGAACCACTCGGTGACGCCCGGACACGAGTGAGCAAGGCGATTCGAAAGTGCACTAAAAAGGCGCGTGACGGCGTGATCGGTTTGATCATTCCTGAACCGCTTGCCTCGGTTGCCGAAAACATTCTTAACGGCGAAGAGCTAAAAAGTTTATGGAAGCACGAAACCGACTCGGCAAGTTGGACGATGATCGAGACCGAAGTCTAGTGCTTCGTTCCATTTGAAAATACACGTTCGCCCCATCAGCCGACGGGCGTCAGCCCGGGTTACTGCACCGAAACGTGCCTAACGCCATGCGGCTAATCCAAAAACCAAAGGTTGACGAAGCACTGGGTTGCATCGCCTTGGTTTAAACGTGGTGGTGCGGTCGGATTCAACTGGGAACCTCACACACGCTTCGCCGTTTCAAATTGCATCAAGCGGTTCTTGGCTTCCGACATGAATCCTGCGCAAGGTTTTCTTTCGGTCGCCGCACATTGATTGCCTTCCTCGAAACAGAGTTGGCTTTGCAAGTGAGCTTAAGCGCGCCGGGTTTCGAAAACACTAACTTCGGTCGGCTTGGATATGCCGGCGCGATGGTGTTCGCGACACTGGTCGCCGGTTGGCTTTATCGCCGTGGTCAGGACACGAGCGAGTTGACTCGCGAGCAGCGCTGGGGGATTGCGTTCGGCGGCGTCCTCGGTGCAACCTTTGCGGCGAAGATTCCGTTTGTGCTTGGCAGCACGACCACAGGAGGCTGGTTCGGCCTTTGGCTGAGCGACGGAAAAACGTTGCTTTGGGGACTCACCGGCGGTTACATCGGCGTCGAAGTGGCGAAGTGGTCGCTGTACGTTCGCCAGCGAACCGGCGATCGCTTTACGGTCCCTGTCGCCGTCGCGATCGGAATCGGACGAATCGGCTGCTTGTTCAACGGATGCTGTTATGGCGTTCCCACCGACGATAGCTGGGGGGTCCGGTCAGGTCTTGCTGATGGAGGACGGGTGCTTCGTCATCCCGCGCCGCTGTATGAGTTGGCGTTTCATCTCGGGTTTGCCATCCTTGCCACCATCGGTCTGCGCAAAGGAATCTTGCGTGAACGATGGATGCTGGTCTACCTGATCAGCTATTGCTTGTTTCGATTTGTCAGTGAGTTTTGGCGTGAAGAACCGCAACTGTGGATGGGGCTGACGTTTTATCAGCTCAGCGCGGTTCCGATCGCGATCGCATTCGCGACGGTTTTGGTTGCACGATCGGTCGGCCAAAGGAACGGGCTTTCCGAGAACGAAGGCTGATCCCCGACCTGGGCACCGGTACGAAAGCACGTCGACTGACCTGGCGCGGGATTGCGCCACCAGCCCAAAAGCGTTACCTACGGTCGAATGACATGCGTCCGCCTGTAACCCACGGCCCTTGCCTCGCGACCGGCGAATTCGGCCTGGGCTGGGAACTCTCTGCTAGATCCAGAGCTTCATCCGGCCGTCGAGCATCCCCGGGAGCGCTCGCTGCACCATCGTCTTGACTTGGCGATCGTGATAACGCGTGCTTAGGTGCGCGGCGATGATGAGCTCGTTTTCAAACTTGTCGGCCCGCTTGCGATAATCATCGACGTGCATGTGCCCGTGCTTGTGGATCTTTTCTTTGCGGTGTTCCGGGGCGACGAACGTCATCTCACTAATCAAGATCTTCGACTGATAGAATTCGGGATTGTTGTCCAATCCAGGTGGAGAGGTGTCACCGGTGTAGGCCAGAACGGGGACGCGGATCTCGGTACTGATTTCGGTTCCGGCAAGTTTCAAGTCACGGATTTCAGGTCCGGAAAGATGTGTGAACTCCGCTTTCAATTTATGGCGTCGGTGATAGACGATGAAGCCTAAAGAAGTGATCGTGTGTCGCGTCGGGACGGCTTCGACTAAGTATTCGCGCCCGCATTCGATTTGGTCACCGGCGATCAGCCCGACCAGTTCACATGGCATCGGCCCGCGGTCAAGCCGCCGAAAATTCTGCAGCATCTCCCACGCTTCGTCGACGGCCGAATCCGGCAGATAGATCACCGGCGGGTCCATCTTCATCATCCGTCGCCGCGACACATACGAAGGCAGCGAGGCAATGTGATCGAGGTGGGCGTGTGAGATAAACAACGTCGACGTGCCCATGAAGTCCCAAGGTTGGGCGCCGACATCGAAAAGCAGTTTCAGTTCATTGATGCGCCAACAGGTTTGCACCGCCGCGCGCGAGTAGCCCTCGATCGTCAGACCGTCATGGTGATGAGAGATCAGGGGAATATTTTCAACCATCTCGTATCGTCAAGCTTGCGGCGAACCAACCAGCGGGCAAGTCACCGTCTAGGTTCATGGGAATCGCACGCCCGATGCGTGCGCGGAGAACAGGACAGCCTGTCACTCACCCCGGGGCGACACAAGCAGCTTTCCTTCAGCGGTCTCGATCTTCAGCGATGATTGGTCTGTGATCAAGTGGACCAATTCCCAAAGCGTCATGTCTTTCGCCTCGAAGGAGACCAGTTTGACCAACGAGGGGTTCGCGGCCGGGTCGAATGCCGATGTGACTCCTGCGCTCGAAAACAACTGATGCAAAACCGCGCCAGCCTTTTGGTTTTCGACCTTTAGTGAAAACGTACGGCGATCGTTGCGAAGTTGCACCAGCGGGTCCGAGCTGGCCGGCGGTCCGGCGGGCTGGCCGGTGGTCGCCGCTGCCGAAGAGCCGGCCGAGGACAGCAGCGCAGAGCACAGCAAGCGATGGGCGGCCAGACCGGCTGCGAGCGTCGTCTCTCCGCGCCCCGGGGTGACTTTGATCGACGGATGTGACTTTCGCAGCACCTTAAGTTCCTCGCTTAAGCCGGCGAATCGATACCGCAGGGTTAATCTCTTTTCAACTTCGCCTTCCGGATTATCGACACTAGGATCCTTGAATTGGGCGGCGACCAGCGTCATCGCGGTTACAGGTGACACTTGGTCCAGACGTGTCGCCGGCCAAAGATCGTGTGGCAAAGCAGCCGAGTCGGACGGGAAGGCGGCGCCGCGATTAACCGATGGGCCGATGGCGTGGCGGATCGACCGCATCGCTTCGGTCGGCGTGGACAGCGCCGGCCAGCGGACATCGATCGGCCCGATTGCGACGTTTGACGCGGGGTTTTGAAGTTTTATTGCGGCCTTGTTTTGCAATAAATCCCGGCCGGTCTGGGCGACCCATTCGGCGCGTCCGATTAGCACACATCGTTCGATCGGCAGCACAACGCAACCGGCCGAGTCGGCGACTTTCTCGAGCGATCGATAACGGGTTGGCCCCAACGGCCCTGGAGAAACTGGGGCATCTGGGTCAACTTTACGATCAAGCCAGACGTTCAAGTGTCGATCCGGCTGGCCGGGAATTTCGCTTATCAGTTCGATCGCGATGCGAAGTGATTGACCATCAAGACGCCCACTATGCGGTTCTCTAAGCCGCTGCACAAAGTCATCTCGGACATCGAGTCCATCGGCGCGACCAGACGTTGCCGATGCCAAGACGAGCGGGCAAATCAACAGCAGGGCGATCACGTGTGTGCGTGCGAAAAGCATAAAACGGACTAAGCGGGCGAACGTTCGAGCGAGAAAATGGCTATGAGAACGGCATGAACAAGGGTGTCTGATCGGCACACCCGTCATTGCCGTGATGTCCGGCAACCAACAATCCGACGGCGTCTGAATCGGGCCCGACATGTTGTGAATGCGAGGGCTTGTAACTAGACTCCGACCCTGCACGAAGCAAAACGAAGCCGGAGAGTAGCTCCACCGAAGATGCGGAAAATCTTCTTGCGTTCGGTTGCCCGACACACCCGTACGCCTAGTATAACACGCGACTTGCACCTGGATTGCTCCTCAACTCGACGGACGCCCCCCTGTGACTTCACCTCTAGTGCGAACGCCCCGATTGGCCACCGCCTACCGGCGCCTACTGAACACATCCGATGCCCCTCAGTACGCAGCCGAAGTCAACGAACATTATTCGCCTGCGACCTTGGCCCGATTGCTGCGTCAAGGCGACGTGGAACTGCGCCGCGCCTCGGCGATGGCCCTCGGTCTGCTCGGCAACAGCCGGTCGATCGAGCCGCTCGGCCGCGCCCTCTGTGACGCGGACCGTGGCGTGCGGTTGGTCGCCGACGATTCCTTCCGTGGCCTGCTATTGCGTGACGCATCGCCGACTCATCACCAGCAGTTGCTTAAAGTGATGCACCTGACCGACGGTGGCGAGTACGCCGCGGCACTAGCACCGGCCATGATCCTGGCGGGACAGGCACCGCAGTATGCCGAGGCACACTTCCAGCTCGCGTGTTGCTGGCAAGGCCTTGATAATCCCACCAAAGCCGCGCAGGCCTACACCGCATGTTTGTGGCGTTGCCGGTATCATTACGGCGCATGGCAAGCCCTCGCGCGATGCCAGATGCTGGCCGGTGAGTACCCACAGGCAATCCGTTCGTTGCAGCGATGCCTGGACATTTCTCCAGACACCGAGAACGCACGGGTCCAGCTACGGTCGCTACGGCGTCACATGCGCCGCTCCGACGCGTAAGCGTCACCCAACCCTGTCGCGACCTGCGAACGCACACAGTGCAAACGACCACAGGGCCGATAAACCAAGGCTAAGGTTGCGCTCGGATTCGAAATCAAGACCTGCCGCATGGCGTTAGCCGCGGTCTCGTTGCGACAAGCCAGTTGCAACAAGCCAGCGCGAATCCCCTTCGGCTGCTCATTCACATCCGACTGCCGATTGCCGACTGCCGACTGCCGACTGCCGACGGCCGACTGCAACATAGCACTGGCCAATATGACTCAGGCAAAATTCGTTACGTGGCAACGTGCCAGCCGGCGAGTCTTTGTTTAAACGTGTTGTCTGTGATGATCAACTACAACGACCTTTTTGTATCCTGCGTCGCGATGCTGGGTTCTGCAACGGCGTTTGCCGTCGGCATCGGTCCATGGCAAGAACCCTATCGCTTGCGAACCGTCGCGATGATTGCTCAGCGGTATGGCATGCCGGCGGCGCGAATGCTATGGATCGCGATCGCGATTATCTCACTCGTCGCCGGAATAGCGATCGCTCGCGGCATCCGCCCCAGCTACGCTCGGCCGACACCCGAATCGGTCGGGCCCAAGATCTAACCAACGAAGGCCTATCCAGCACCGTTCCCCGAAAGGCGTGCGCACCACCGACGGCCGTCGCTGCGACATACAGCTCTACACAGCCTCGTTGAAATACAGCCTCGTTGAAATACAGCCAGCTGCAACCGCAAGCACTTTTAGACGCCTGGGTTTGATTCCTGGACGGCTTGATCCATCACTTCGATGGCCGCGTCGACGTAGCGTTCGAACGATTGCTCGAAGTGCAACATTGCTTTTTCGTCTGCGAAGAAAAACATGCGGTTGTGAACCGGGTCGATCACGCCCCATTCACGGTTACCCTTCACGATTTTCTTTTCTTCAAAGAATCGCACGACGTCAATTTCATTAAGCATCGGCGTGAACGGCATGGGGTCGACCAGGAACGCTTGCATCGCCGCTTCATTGGCGAACAAATAAAGCTTGCCAAGGTGCACGACGCCCAGTTCAGGCTTGCCTTCGATCCACTGCCCGTCTTTGACGACCGAGACGGCGCAGTAGCCTTGGATCGCGAGCTCTGGCTTTTCAGGCGACTTAGTATCGATCGAAGGCGACGACTCTTTTTCGATGCGAGCGGCGGCCATCGAGGCATTCATAGCGGTCGGATTATTGGTCGAGGCGACATCGGCTGCTGGCAGCATGAATTGATTCGTTTGGGGGCTTGCTTTGGTTCCGCCGTCTGCCGGCTTTGCGTTTGAAACGCGGACTTGAACCGGCAGGTCACCCGCTGGCAAGTCAAGCCTACCGGTGTTCGCGGCGAGCGTTTCCGCTTGCGGCACCGTGGTGTTTGGTGACGCAACGGTGTTTGCCGATGCAACCGGTGCGGTCATGCCCGCCGGGCTGGTTGCGGTCGTCGGCTGCGGCGTTTGCGACGATGGTTGCGGTGGCGTCTGAACGGCCGCCATTTGCGTTGCCGCAGGACCAGGCTGAGCGGCCGTCGGTGCTGCGGGAGCATTTGGAGCGGGAGCCGGTTGCCGAGCTGCCGCGATCATGGCGTTCGACTTCGTGAAGCTCGAATAGGTGTTCGAGAGCATCGCGACATAGCGGCCGGGATGCTGGGGGCTGACCGAGTGAGACAGTGCCTTGCCATCGGTGGTCACGATCACGTCGGTTGGGTACTTGGTGACCTTGAACAGCTTGGCCAGCTTGGGGTTTTTTCCGCCGTGAACCTTGACCGGGATAAAATTCAGGTTGACCGCGGTTGAGACTGCGGGGTCTTGAAATGCACCCGCCTCCAAGCGATCGCAGTAAATGCAGTTGTCGGTGTAGAAATGGAGCAACAGCAGCTTGTTTTGCTGCTGGGCTTTGTCGTGGGCGTCACGAAGTTTTCCCTCCCAAGCGATTTGCCCGTCGCAGGGGCTCGAGCTCACGAGGGTGATTGCGAGCATTACAAGTGAAAGCGCGGCGTATCGCATCCTGCGTTCCTGTGTCCGTCCGTGGGGAGTGATTTGAGGTCAGCCGCCGATTCCTAGCGACGCATCGTCAAACTTGATCGGCTGTTAGTAAGGTGACGCTTAATCGGAAAGTACAGAATGGGGGAACTTTAACGCCAGCCGGAACAATCTGACCTGACCCGGGGAGGCGAGAGCTCCTTTCTTGCCGCGTCATCCGGGAGGGAAATCAAGCGGTCAATCGCAACTGGATCTCTGCCCGATCACGGCAGCAACGCTAGCTGGGGGAGGTTTGTCTTGACAGGGCGTTAGGATCGGCTATATTTCGAGGTAGCTTCGTCGGTGCGGCGAAGAACGTGTTGCGTCGCACCCCATACAATTCACTTCGTCGCTCCTCGACGTTTTCTGAGATTGGATTTGTAGGTTGCCGGGACGACTTCCCGGTGAGACCCGACCGTAGGCATCAATGGGATTGATTTTTTCCTGCGGTGTGGTTCTGATGTCCAAACAGCAAATTCCGAACGAAATCGCTTCATGACGCCGACTTGCGGTCGGCCCCGTTTGATTCTCCCTGGCTGAAATCCCAGTTCGGGTGCGTGTGATTCGGGCGAGTTACTTAAGACTTGGTGTAGTGAAAGAAACGGTTGGACGCCGGAACACCAATCTTGACTCAACGGCAAACTTAATGGGTTGCGATCGTTGAGGGGTGCGAGAAAAAAGGAGTGGCAAGCGTGAATCGATTCACGCTCGCCAAGGTAGATCGACAAACCACCTAGCCATAGGAACTGGCAACTTAGCTCGCGGAATTGGTGGGAGAGCCCTGGGTCAGTCCCTATCGGACCCCCAGATGCAGGCCTCTCACCCCGCTGACCGATTTCCTGTTCGGTTGTGCGTGAATCTTATTTGATTCCAACGATCCATTCGATCATCGAAACAGGTTTCGAAACAAGCGATCCGGCACGGTTGTTGCCGCCTTCGCAACGTTTTTTTAGGTATCGACCCCGTCGCGGAACGACGTCCGCAGCTTCCCGGCCGGGTCCTTTCACGTTTCCAACTGCGGATTCTTATTTCAGCGTCGGCCTGCGTTCACGACCACGTTCGTGAAGGCTTGGTAGATTCCCAATCGTGCTGGCGCTATCTGGACGAAACATGGCGAAAAAGAAACGGTCCCCGCGTCGCGGTCCGAACTCCAACGGTCAAGCCGGCGGAGGGAATAATAAACCTCGCTCGAGGCGTCGACGTCGAGGCGGAGGAAATGGCCAAGCTGATCGAGAGCCAGCGGATTTCCCCAGTGATGCGCCAATGGAAGAGTGCGAGGGCATCCTCGAATTGCACCCCAATGGCTATGGATTCCTGCGCAGCCGCGACAACAATTATTCCCGCGAACGCAGCGACCCGTTTGTTCCAGGGACCATGATTGACCGATTCGGGCTTCGCCAAGGCGTCTACATCCACGCCATGATGCAGCAGGCCAAACGACAACAAGGTCCGCGTGTCCGCGAAATCCTGGACGTCGATGGCATCCCTCCGGAGTCTTACCCGGATGTGAAAAGCTTTGATACGTTGACGCCCATCAACCCCGAAGAATGGTTGACCCTGGAAACAGGCCAGCGGCCGGTCACCAACCGCGTCATCGACTTGCTCGCCCCTCTCGGCAAAGGCCAGCGAGCCCTGATCGTCGCCCCGCCGCGAAGCGGTAAAACGGTGATGCTACAGGACATCGCGCAGGGAATCTCGACCAATCACCCCGATCTGAAACTGATCGTTCTGCTGATCGACGAGCGTCCCGAAGAAGTCACCGACATGCGCCGCAATGTGGTTGGCGGTGAAGTCGTCGCAAGCAGCCTGGACATGGACGTCGAAAGCCATGTCCGGCTTAGCCAACTGGTCGTTGACCGAGCCCGACGGCTTGCCGAAATGGGGCAGGACGTCTTCTTGATGCTCGACTCGATCACCAGACTTGCTCGTGCGTTCAACAAGTGGGTTGGACGAAGCGGCCGTGGCGGCGCGACGATGAGCGGTGGACTAGACATCAAGGCGATGGACATCCCCAAGAAACTTTTCGCAACCGCACGCGCGTTCCAAGAAGGCGGCTCGCTAACCATTGTCGGTACCGCACTGGTCGATACCAACAGTCGAATGGACGAAGCTATTTTCCAAGAGTTCAAAGGAACCGGGAATATGGAACTGGTCCTCGATCGACGACTCGCCGACCGACGCGTCTGGCCAGCGATCGATATCAGCCAATCGGGCACACGCCGTGAAGAATTGTTGCACGACGAAGAAACCTACGAAGCCGTCACAATGCTTCGGCGCACGTTGTCGACCATGCACCCCTGTGATGCAATGGAGCAACTGACGAAACAACTGGGACGATTCGCCAGCAACGATGAATTCATCAAGCTGATCAGCGGAGCCAAGACGACGCTCTAAAGCGTCATCGGTCCGGATAGCGATGAGCCCATCGTAGCGAAAGCTGCCGAAGCTTTCAGTCGCTTGATAGGGACCGACCGAAAGTCACAGCAGACAATTGATTTAATCGAATGAAGCGATTCAACGATCAGCCGACGGGCATATCAGCCCAGCAGTGCGCGGAGGAACCGCACGCGATCGCGTTCGCGGCTGATTAAATCAACGAGCCGCTAACAACTTCCGGGACCCTCCAATCAAATTCAGTCGATGCCCTAGTCATTTGTATCTGTCTCACGATACAATCACCGCACGATTCGGATGGTAAGCGAATTGGTGAGCAGCTTCACTGGAACTGAAGTACCCCGCAAGGGGCTGCGGGTTCGAGTCCCGTGCCATCCGCTCTCACACACCCCTCAGTCTTGACCCCGCGATGCGATTTAAAGCGTTCAGAAAATTGTTTCTGGTCCGATTCGTCGCGTGTTTGATTTGCACAGGATTGGTTCTAACGGGGTGTACTTCGCGTCCTTCGGGACCAACGCGGGTGAAGGAAATTGGCGAGTCCGATTTCCAATCTGTCGTTCTCGATTCGGAAGGCGTCGTCCTTGTCGATTTTTGGGCGACTTGGTGCGGACCGTGTCAGCGACAAGGTCCTGTCATTGATGAATTGTCCACCGAGATGGGCGAACAATTTGTGTTTGCCAAGGTCGACATCGATCAGCACCCGAACTTGGCGTACGAGTATGGGATCGAGGCACTGCCGACGCTCATGGTCTTCAAAGGCGGTAAAGCGGTCGAGCAACTGGTAGGCATGCACGATGCCGATCAGCTTCGCAAGTCTCTTGAGTCTGCCGCGGCAGAGTAGACAGCGAAATGGCGACTGCCTAGTGCTCCGTCAACATCTGAAATCAGGATCAGCCGATTGGGGTTCGCCGCGGCTTCGGTGCGTTCACCGGGGCCAATACCCGTCGTCTGATGAGTCGAACCCAACCGCTGGTCGAGAGAGCCATAGGGGTGAAAGCGGACTTTAACTAAATCGACACCCCTCGGCGGCTTCCGCTACGGCTTGGGACGCGCTGCCAACTACTCGGCGATTCCGATACCGTCGGCCGTTGCCCAGTAGCCACCTCGGCTGTGATCGAATCGCAGTTTTTCGCCACGGAAGCTTTCGTCAAAACCTTGCTTCGTATCATAGACACGGTGTCCGCCGACGAACGTCGCCACCGGCCAACCTTGAAGTGTGACCGAATCCCAGGGACTCCATTTCGATTTCGTGTGTTGCTCGGCATCGCGAATGGTTCGCGATTCGTTCATGTCAATGAGAACCAGGTCGGCGTCATAACCAGGCTCCAAGCGCCCCTTGCCAACGATCCCCCAGACCCTTGCTGGTGCATCACACATCCAAGAAGCAACTTGATTGATCGAGCAGCGGCCTGCGTTGACCTCGTGAAGCATTAAGGCAAGCGAGTTTTCGACGGCCGGCAATCCCGATGGGCTTTTCGGATAGGGCGCGGATTTTTCTTCGAGTGTGTGGGGAGCATGGTCGGTTGCGATGACCTGAATGTCACCACGCAGGAGCGCCTGATAAAGGCCTTCGTTGTCTTTCGCAGTCTTGATGGACGGATTCATTTGGATCCTCGAGCCGAGCCGGGGATAATCGTCAACGTTGAAAAACAGGTGGTGCAAACAGACCTCTGCGGTCACATAGGGAGCGGCGTTAGCGACCAATGGAATTTCCGCAGCGGTCGATACGTGCAGGACGTGAAATCGATGCTTATAGCGGTGCGCCAACTCGGTTGCGCGTCGCGTCGCGATGATGGCCGCCTCCTCGTTCCGAATACGCGAGTGATCCGCGATGTCGCTGGTGCCAGCCAAACGTTCCGCATTCGCTCGCACGGTTGTTTCGTCTTCACAGTGTGCACAGATCGGAAGTGTCGTCTCGGCGAAGATCCGTTCGAGAGCTTCTTGCTCGTCGACTAACAAATTCCCGGTGCTGCTTCCAATGAAGATCTTGATTCCCGGAACGTCCTTCACTGTGTTCAGTTCGTCAACATTGTCAGGGGTCGCGCCGATATAAAACCCATAGTTGACCAACGACTTTTCAGCCGCGATGCGTTCTTTTGCCCGCACACCTTCGCCGGTGACAGCAGGTGGCTTGGTGTTTGGCATCTCTAAGAACGAAGTCACCCCCCCTGCGGCACACGCATGACTGGCCGTGGCTAGATCTTCCTTGTGAGTTAGCCCTGGATCGCGAAAGTGGACTTGGTCGTCGATGACTCCCGGCAACAAGTGCAAGCCTTCACATTCGACAACCTCGTCGGCAGTTGTGTTCGCATCCGCATCGATGTCAAGGATCTTTCCATCTTCGACCAACAGTGACCCTTTCGTAACCGCTTGTGGCAAGACAATTGATGCGTGGCGAAATAATGTGCGTGACATGGCAGCAGCCTTTGAGAGAGCGAGCGCGGGCGTTGACGGTTGGTCCGAGTCGGCGCGACAATCGATCAAGCCTGATCGTTGAGGATCTGAGGGAGACCACTGGGCGAACGCGATAAGGTCACTGCGGTGCCGCAAAGACGTGCGAGCGAGAGCCCCACCGCGGGCACGGTGGTCCACCTTTCGCGAACGTGTCATACGGTGAGAGAACGAACTCATCAGCCGCAGGCGCACCGCTTCGTCGTTATACCGGAAGCAACGGCAGTTTCGAAAAGCAAACTCGACGCCCTCAATCCTGAACTTAAATCATAGGGAAGCGAATGCGTGTCCCGGACTCGGTTCAGGAATAAGCCTAACGGCAAAAGCGATCACCGCGAAGTAGTGTCGCCCCTACGACGGTGACAACGAGCATTCGGACTGCCGACGAGTGGAGAGCTTGATTGCAGACCACCTAGTCCCTATGGAATGATCGCACGCAACGTGTTTGCAACGGGTTGTCCAGGGACGCGAACTTCGGTCCCACCGTACGGTGAATAGTACATGTATGCAGGACGCCGCATGACCGGGACAGGCATGACCGGCGCGATCACCGGCTGCTGTACGATGACGGGTGCGGGGGCGTAGGCATAGCCGTATCTGTACGACGTGTAGGGATAAACCGCTGGGGCAACTGGAACTCCGACTGCCGGCACCCCAACCGTGGGAACCCGAAGCGTCACATATTGGGCGTGAGTTTCATTGGCGATGGCAAAGGTGGCCAGCAAGGCGAGCGCAATTACGAACCGTTTCATCGATGATCTCCTCAGATTGAAGTCTTGGTGTTTTGGAAATCCGTTCCCTACAATAGCGACTGACCTAGCAACAACCGTCTTTCGTTTCTGTGCTGATCACGCTCAGCGGAACGATAGGCTGCAACTTCAGTGCCGACAACCATTTTAACCGCAACGATGTCAATCAAGATTCACCAGATTCGATTTGCGCCGATCGCCCGTAGTTCCGCTATTTGTGTTTGTGCGCTATCACTGATCGTTTTCGCTACGGCGCCCGCTCAGGCCCAACTAGGGGCGGTTTTCCCTTCCTTGGCCCCCGTCGAAACAATCAAGGTGGACGAACTAAAAACGCTGCTGGATCAACGCAAGGCTGCCGAAAAGAAAGCTCAGGCCGAAGAAAAGACGATCGATTCTGACTTCGTTTTGGTCGACGTGCGTTCGGAGAAGGAGTTTTCGGTATCGATGATTCCGGGGGCGATCACCAAAGCCGAATTCGAAAAGCAAAAATCCAAGTTCAAAGACAAAACGGTGATCGCGTACTGCCTGGTTGGGGGACGCAGCGGTCGATACGCGTCCGAACTTCGTCGGGAAGGGTACGACGTGAAGAATTTCAAAGGCAGTATCCTCGGCTGGTGCCAAGCCGAGTTACCTGTCGTCACCCCGGATGGCAAACCTACCAAGCGAGTTCACATCTATAGTGATCGCTACTCCATCCCGGATTCGTATGAAGCTTTGACGGAATAGCCGGTGCGTAAGGAAAAGGCTGCTATGTTTCGGCCTCGACAGCCGCACTCGCACTCAGATTCCACGCCCACGATGGCTTCGCATTGATTATCCTGGCGGTTCATTGCCTGCCACCTCGGTCGTTTCGACAACTGTGAGGAATTCATGCGACGCCTTGGCCGTATCTCGAGAGGTGTGATCGGATGCATGATCGCACTTTCTATTGTTCAGTATTTCTGCGCTCCCAACGCATCCGCGCAGAATCCGGGGGACACACGCCCGACCGTTGGGTTACGTTCCAATCGCGGGCAACCGATCGTCTTGACCAATGCGACGGTGGTGTTGCGCCCCGGAAAGGTCCTGGAGAATGCGTCGATTCTGATTGACGAACAAGCCATCGTTGACGTCGGCAATGAGGTCGATCCACCAGCCGGAGCAGAACGAATTGACTGCTCCGGCAAAACGATTTACCCCGCGTTCATCGATGGGTTTGGCGAAATCGATGTCGACGAAAACCCAAACGATGGTGTGGGTCATTGGAATGGTTACGTGCTACCACGACGTCGCGCTTCGGCGGCGGTGCGCAATGTGGGGCAGGCCAATGACTATCGCAAACAAGGGATTGCGATTCGCCTGATCGCGCCCCGCGGTGGGATCATCAAAGGCCGAAGCTGCCTGGTTTTGCTGGATCAGTCCAGTCGCGGAAGTCTGATCGGTGATGATGTCGCTCAGCACGCGGAACTTTCGATTCCGCGTGATCGTCGCCGTGATAGCTATCCGAACTCACCAATGGGGGCGGTCGCTTTATTGCGGCAAACACTACTGGACGCCGATTGGTATGTTCGGGCGGCCAAGGCCTGGCAGGCCAACCCAAAACTTCAACGCCCCGTTCGCAACGACGACTTAGCACGGATCGCTGACGATTGCTCCGCCGGACGCTTCGTGTTCGACGCCCCCAATGAACGGATGGCGATCCGGGCTCGGGATCTTGCCCGCGAGTTCTCTTTAGACGCGATCTTGCGAGGCAGTGGGCGCGAGTACCGCGATTTAGCGACGATCGCTTCTGCCGCGATGCCAATTCTCGTCCCCGTCGATTTCCCCAAAGCTCCCGATGTCACTAGCGAAGCCGCGGCCGCCGATGTCGATCTACGAACGTTGATGCATTGGCATTTTGCGCCGGAGAACCCGAAACGGTTAGCCGAGGCGAACGCGACGATCTGTTTCACCACCGATGGATTGGACAACGGCAAAGCATTCCTTGACAACGTACGCCAGGCAGTCGACCGGGGACTCCCTGCCGACGACGCTTTGACCGCGATGACAACCGCGCCGGCCAAACTATTTCAGATCGATCACTTGGTGGGCGAGATCCAGCCAGGGTTGCTCGCCAATTTGGTGATCACCGACGGTGATTTATTTGCTGAAAAAACCAAGCTGCTAGAAACTTGGGTCGCTGGGAAACGCTTCGAGCATTCGCCCACGCCTTCAGAGAGCCCGTTTGCCGGTGACTGGGACGGCGAGCTCGCGATCGCCGGAACTAAAGTTCCACTGCGAATGGTGTTGAAACAAGACAAGCAAAAGTGGTCGGGCAAATTCGTGCGGAATGACCGCGAAGAGAAGTCGGCTAAATCGAGTGATGCAAGCGAAGAAGAAAAGTCCGACCAGCCCGAGCACGCGGACTTCAAAGACCTCGCCCATGCGATTGACCGAGTGACCGCTTGGGTCGATTTGTCGAAGTTAGACGAGGGCTTTCCCAACGGTCCTTCGCGGCTCACCATCGTGGCGGTGCATCGGTCCGCAGAGTCTGTTCCCAGTTTGATCACGACAGTAACGCTAGTCGATGGAACGTCGATCGAACCGAGGTGGAAAAGGCTGGATTCGCCCGTCGATCAATCGAAAGAAAAGGAGCCCGCCAAACCACCAGAACCGAAGACGTTTCGGTCGCTCGCGGAAATCGCGGTAAACTATCCGCTCGGTGGCTACGGGGTCACCGAAACGATCCCGACGGAGCCGGCGGTTCTTTTCCGTGGGGCTACGGTTTGGACCAGCGGGCCGCAAGGCACACTTAAGAACGCGGATGTCTTAATCGTCGATGGCAAGATTCGGGAAGTCGGCGAGAAGCTGCAGCCGCCGAAGAATTGCAAAGTCATCGACGTCAAAGGCAAACACCTTTCGGCAGGGCTGATCGATTGCCACTCGCACATGGCAACTGATGGTGGTGTCAACGAATCCGGGCAAGCGGTGACCGCCGAAGTCCGTGTCGGGGACTTTGTCGACAATTCGGATATCCATCTCTATCGGCAGCTTGCCGGTGGTTTGACGTCATCGAATATCTTGCATGGGTCGGCCAATCCCATCGGTGGTCAAAACCAAGTGATCAAGCTTCGCTGGGGCGATTCGATGCAAGAGCTGAAGTTCGCATCGGCGCCCGAGGGAATCAAGTTCGCGCTCGGTGAAAACGTCAAGCGTAGCAATCGGCGTGAACGATCAACACGTTATCCGGGAAGCCGAATGGGCGTACCGGAAATCATGCGAGATCGTTTTTTGGCGGCGCTGGAATACACCCAGGCACACCAACGGTATCGTCAGGGAATCCGAAAGGAGTTGCCACCGCGTCGCGACTTGGAGCTAGAAGCGATCGCGGAGATCTTGCAGCACGATCGTTGGATTCACTGCCATAGCTATCGTCAGGATGAGATCGTCGCGTTACTCGACCTGCTTGACGAATATGAAATCACCATCGGAACGCTACAGCACATCCTGGAAGGCTACAAGGTTGCCGACCGGATGCGCGAACACGGTGCAATGGCTTCATCGTTTTCCGATTGGTGGGCCTACAAGTTCGAGGTCTACGACGCGATTCCTGATAACGGGGCGATCATGCATGAACAAGGCTTGATTGTGTCGTTTAACAGTGACGATCGCGAACTCGCTCGTCACCTAAACACCGAAGCCGCCAAAGCGATGAAATATGGCGGCGTGCCAGCAGAAGAAGCTTTGAAGTTTGTCACGCTCAATCCGGCGAAGCAATTGCGCATCGATGATCGTGTCGGTTCGATCGAAGCCGGCAAAGACGCCGACTTAGTTGTCTGGAGTGGCCCCCCACTTTCCACGCTCTCGCGCTGTGAACAGACCTGGGTTGACGGGCGTTTGATGTTCTCGCTGCAACAAGATCAGCAACTCCGCCAGCGTGACGCGAGATGGCGACAGTTGTTGATCAATTATATCTTGGCCGGTGACGTCGAAACCGACTCCGGTGAGGCAAAGCCAATCGACGAAGAAGATCGTTGGTTGAGATATGACGAGTTTTGTCACGGACACGATCACGATCACGACGGGCATGACCACGACGGACATGATCATCACGAGCACGAAGAGGTACAGCGATGAACCATTTTGCCAAACTTTGTTTCGCCGTCGTGCTGCTAGCGGCATCAGATTTCGTAGTCGCCCATGACCAGATTCCCGGGGCCCCACAACGTCAACCGATCGCATTAGTCGGCGGCACCATTCATACGGTCGACGGAAAAATGATCGCCGATGGAACGCTGGTTTTCGATGAGGGCAAGATCACCGCGATCGGAAAGGGCGTCGACTTGCCAAAGAGATGTCGCACAATCGATGTCGCCGGGCAGCACGTTTACCCGGGATTGATGGAATCGCTCTCCAATCTCGGTTTGACCGAGATCGGTAGTACCGATTCAACGATCGATACCGACGAAGTCGGCGACGAGAACGGAAACCTACAGCCGCACGTGGCCGTCAACCCAGACAGTGAACTGATTCCCGTCGCGCGATCCGGCGGTGTTTTACTTGCTTCGATCGCTCCCCGTCGAGGCGACATCCGCGGTCAAAGTTCCGTGATTCAACTCGATGGTTGGTCCAATCACGACATGTTGGTCGCTGCAAATACAGGATTGGTCGTCTATTGGCGTGCTTTCGATTCACGGGCCGGCGACGATGGCGACCGCGCTAAACAACGCGACACGAACCTAACCCGCTTCGCAGATCGACTCGACGAAGCCCGACGGTATGGCGAAGCAATCGCGGCGGATGATACAGTGCCAACTGATCTGCGTTTGCAGGCGTTATTGAGTGTGGTCAACGGCGACAGCCCAATGATTATCGTTGCCGATCACCGCCGTGAAATCGAAGCCGGGGTAGCGTTCTGTATCGGTGAAGGCATTCGGCCCGTCATCTATGGTGGTTACGACGCGCCCCAATGTGCAACGCTATTGAAAAAGCATGATGTTCCGGTGATCGTGCGGACGACGTATCGACTTCCCACCCGTCGAGACGATCCTTACGACCACCCCTACACACTTCCCAAACGATTGCATGATCTCGGTGTAACGTTTGCGATCGGTGGTCCGGGATCGGGTAGTCCCGGTGGCGCCTCTGCGGCGAGAAACCTGCCTTTTCATGCCGCCGTCGCAGCAGCGTATGGACTTCCGCCAGAAATCGCGATCCGCGCGATCACGTTATCACCGTGCGAAATTATGGGAATCGATGATCGACTGGGTTCGTTAACGATCGATAAAGATGCGACATTGATCGTCAGTGACGGAGACATTTTGCTAACCGAGTCGAACGTCACCCATGCATTTATCAAAGGTGCAGAAGTCGACCTAGGCAGCAAACACAAGACGTTGGCTGCGAAGTATCGAACGAAGTACCGCCAACAGAACAAGTCAAAGTAATCGGATCCGGCAACGTGCTTTGGAATCACTCTCCTTCCTAGGGTAGGAGAGTGAATTTGCGATCTCAGAACACTTTCCAAGCGACGTCATGCCAGCCTCCAACAATACGTTCTAACGAGAGAAAGCAAGGATGAAGATCACCATTGTTGGAACTGGGAAAGTCGGTTCCGCGATTGCATTCGCTTGTGTGATGAATCCAATCGCCGATGAATTGTTGCTGGTTAATCGTTCGCATGAGAAAGCCGAAGGTGACGCGCTCGATCTGTCGCACGCCAGTGCTCTGCGAAATAGCAACATGCGGATTCGGGCCGGTGACATTGCTGATTCGAAAGATTCTGACATCATCGTTTTTACCGCATCGATTCCCTACGGCGATCCGACTCGACCACGAACCGAACTTGCCGAAGCCAACTATCAATTGCTGTGCGACTGGATCCCCGACCTCGCGCAAAATAGCCCCAATGCGATCCTGATCATCGTCACTAACCCGGTCGATATGCTGACCTATGCGGCGATTCAGCTTTCCGGCTTTCCGCCCAACCGTGTCGTGGGAACAGGGACACTCCTTGATAGTGTTCGCTATCGAGCGATGCTTTCACAACAATTGGAGATTCATTCCGACGACATCCGGGCTTACATCTTGGGTGAGCACGGCGACACCCAATTCGCCGCCAAATCGGTCGCGATGACAGGAGGAGAGCGTTTTTACGACGACGAAGTCAAGGACGAGATCTTTGAACGAACCGTCGGCATGGGATACAAGATTTCAAAGCTAAAGGGGTTCACCAACTACGGTGTGGCAATGGCAACCATGTTGATCTTGGATTCGGTGGTTTATGACTTACGACATACGATGCCACTGAGTGTATTGGTGGATGGTTTCTGTGACGTCGAAGACGTTTGTCTGTCTTTACCGACGGTTGTCGGTCGCCAGGGCATCACGCGAATTATTCATCCGCGATTAAGCGATGACGAGCAGCAATCGCTCCGGCGTTCCGCCGCCGCGGTGCGCCGCACGATCGAGCAAGTCGGTTTGGCGTAACGCATTCGCCATCACAAGGACAATCTCCCCGAGCTTACCACTCGCTCCTCTCGAAAGAACGGTTGATCGAAAGCACGTTCTCACATTGGCGTTTCAGGGTCGTGCTCGATCGGGAGCCTTTGGTTGGGGCCACAAATCTGGTTACGTCCGGACCGCTTCGCTTCATATAGCTTTTCATCGGCCTGACGAAGCAATTCTTGTCTGCTCACGGGCGCGGCAGGGTTAAAGCAAGCGATCCCAAAACTTGCGGTGACTTGCAGTGCGGCATGTGAAGTATGAAATGGTGTTCGCCGGATCGCATGCCAACACGCGTGTGTAATCTCAGTCGCTTCTTCGGGGTTGGTACCCAATAGCAGCAAACCAAATTCTTCGCCACCATATCGGGCGACCAAATCATCCGGGCGACAGGTAGCGAGAAGACGCTGCCCGAATTCTCGCAAAACGGCATCACCAACGACATGACCGAAACGATCGTTGATCTGCTTGAAATAGTCGATGTCCACCATGGCGATGGCCAAGCAGCTTTGTTGACGATTAGCAGTCGCAATTGATCGATCCAGGGTCTCCACTAAATATCGCCGATTCATTGTGCCGGTTAAGGCATCACGCGTCAGCGCCGAATAAAGTGTTTCGTGATACTTTGATTCGACACTATCCGCCGAAAGATACTTGAAAATGAATGTACCGATCCGAATCGTATCTCCTGATCGGAGAGCGGTCTGATCGATGGATCGATCATTGACGATCGTTCCGTTGGTTGTTTCTAAATCAATCAGGCAGTACGCATTTTCCTTGCGGAACAAGCATGCGTGACGCTCGTCGACGCTAGGGTCGTTGACTTGCAAATCACAATCGTCATGACGCCCGATCAAATAACGTTCACTTTCGATCAACATCATCCCGTCGACCACATCGGCCGGATAGATCTGCACCAGGCAGGCTCGTTCGGCAGTTGGCCGGTATGATTCCTGAACCGAAAACGGATCAGGACGGTGATGTTTTGACGACGGACGATCGCTCATCAACAGATGCCCCCAAGGGGCGAGATGGTACAGAGGCAGACTTTCGATGGTGCCCTATTCTGCCCTTTGTTGGCGATCGATGCCATGACCACGCCCGGTCGATCGTACGATCGGTTCAGAAAGACCGTGTCGGGCGCGGCGCGATCAAGCATTATCCGAACCGAATCGTCGTTTTAGGCTGACGTCCCTGGTCCACTTGTCGATGAAGTAATCCGAGCCTCTGGCATCCGAGTCGAAACAAAAATGCCGGGTTGGTCGTTAAGTAGCGTTTCCACAGCCGACGTGGTTCGCAAACCAGTCGGTAGAGCCATTCAAGTCCATGACGCTGCATCCAATTGGGGGCTTGTGAAAGCATCCCCGCATGAAACGCGAAGGCCGCGCCGACGGCGACCATCGGCATCTCAATCTTGTTGCGCATTTCATAGGCGAACACTTCTTGCCGAGGACAACCGAGCCCGACGAAACAAATGCCCGCGCCACTGTCATTGATCTGTTTGGCCAGCGCATCGCATTCGGAAGGGGAGAGCGTCCGAAACTCGCTGGCGCGAATCCCGGCAATGTGCAGACCGGGGAATCGATCACCAAGTGTCGTAGAGAATTCCCGCAGCATTTCGTCTGTACCGCCGAAGAGAAACACCGACACGTCAGAATCCGCGGCCGCCTGACAGAGATGCAGTGTTAGGTTCGGTCCATAAACACGATCAGACAACTCACAGCCGTGCAACCAATTGAGTGCCCAACGCACCGGCTGTCCATCGGGACAAACCAAGTCAAACTGATTCAGTCGATAACGATGTTCTTGATCGCTGACACCTGTCATCACGCCATGGACGGCCAAGGCCGTCACGGCCATCGTTTTCCTTTGCTTACCCGCTGCAATGACTCGACCGACCGCCGCGTCATAATCGATCGCATTGACTTCGATGCCTAAAACATTGTGTTTTCCAAGATCAATCATGATGGCATCGACTCAGTTGAATGAACCGGCGAGGCATCGACAAGTTCAGACATCGCCGTCGGTCGTTCGATTTGCCGGATCATCGTGCGGACGTCAAACGTATCGGAGTACAACTTTAAGGCCCAGCGAACGAATTCCAATTTCGGTTGACGAGCCAATTTCATCCCCGGAAAGTAAGCCATGTCTTGGTCATCTTCGTGACCCAAGAAATCAGGTGGATGCAGCAGAAGCGAGGGTGCTGTTCCGGTGATCCGACAAAGCCGAAGGGCCGAACGAAAATATGCCTTGGCCGCTAGTGTTGAGAAGCCTGCGAGAAAAGTGAGGTAACTGAAGTGAATCGGTGTTCGCAACAACGGCAGCACCGTCACCGGGATTTCCCAAAGACCGTCGCTTTCGATCGAACGACGGAACGGGCGGTTTGGCTGACGCATCGAAGCGAATCCGCCATAGAGTTTCTTCGCCTTTTCTTTTTGTTCGCCTTTCAGTTTTGTCCTGGCCAGAAATACAGCTCGAGCGATCGGTGCGATCGATGTCGGAAACACAGATGCGTCGTAACAATAATTATTCGCGATGAGTACGGAGAGGACCTCGGCCGGGCAGGAAAATCCTGGCCCACGAAAACCTTGCGGACGAATCCCAAGCGATCGCCGTAACGATCGATCCGTCGTCATGATTTCCGATTCGATTTCCTCGTTCGTTAGTGTGTGCATCCAAGGAAGGTGATTGAGCGAATGGTTGGCATACTCAATCTCTCTCAAGGAGCCGAGGTACCGGATCGCCTCAACGTCTGAATCGTTTTGCAAATCGCGTCCTACGATGAAAGCGGTGAGCGGCAAATTAAATTCGCCGAGTACATCGACGACTCGCTCAGAGACGACACCAAGGTAGCTATCGCACGATTCCCAACACGGTTCAACGTCAGCATTTCTTTCGTCCGCGCTGGATCGGGCAGGGGTGCGTCCGGCGGCTCGAAGGTACGCCCACTTATTGTCGAAGTCGATCGACAAGCTAGCGATTGGTTTTCGCGAATGCGTGGTGGAAGGATTCATCAGCATGTCATGACTTTCGCTCGTCGCGGCGACTGTGCATCACGGCGGAAATGGCTTCGATCGCTCCCGAAGCAGCCCAACGCGGAGTACAGTGCCCAATCGATTGACGACAGTTAGACCGCATGTCTGCGATACTTTGATCTGAAAGTTCAAAGTATCGCTCGAGTGCCATCGAAAGTGATTCCGGATGCGAGCGATCGGTTTGACAGGGATCATACTGCCAGCCATTGACGCCATCTTTGATCAGAGTGGTCGTCGCTTGGGCGTACTTACTTCCGATCATCGGCAAACCAGCTTGCAAGGCTTCGTTGACGACGAGCAGCCATTCGTCCGCGAGCGTCGGAGCGATGCTTGCGCCGGCCAGAGCCATCTCGTTTGCTAGTTCGGATGGCGAAAGGTTCCCTAGCAACCGGACACAAAGGTTCTGCGGAACTTCGAAGCGTTCGATTGAGTCGCGGAGGGGGCCGTCGCCGGCGAGCCGGATCTCGATCTCACGTCGTGGGTTTTCGAGACAGTCGTCGGCAAGTTGTCGAAGCATCGGCAGCACACCTTTGCGCTCAGACAATTGACCGACATAAAGCAGACGCGATCGGACCGTTGATTCTTTGCGACAAACGGCCCCACGATAGACCGACCGATCGTCGGCGGCATACGCCAAGCGGTGCAACTTGCTTGGGTCGGCACCGATCGATTCGAGATACTGTTTGCAAGACGGCCCATTGTAGGTCAACGCATCAGCCTGATTGACCAAATATCGACGCAGCTTTGCCCGTAACGCCCCACGGTTTTGCTCGGTATGTTCGCTCATGTACGTGCACAGAACACTCTTAGCGCGAGGGGAGCGTCTGCAATATCGTATCGCCCCAAGTGATCTCGCCCCAAGTTCTAACGACATTACGACGTCGGGATTGAATCGTCTCAGTTGTCGCTGAGTGTCGTAAGGAACGTGAACATACAACGGATCAGAGAAGCCACCGAGGGCAGAATCTTTCGGATGCTTTGATACGCGATGATCCCAGCGACGTTGGAAAGTCCAAGTCTTTTGAACCGTAACGTCCAAACTTCCCCAGTCCAATTCAAACTGGCGGTTCGGCTCAATCGGGGTGCTAATTAGGACATGGAAATGTCGAACTCGGCGAGCGATCTCCTCAAGCACGCGAACTTGGTAGAGCGGTATATAGTGGGTCAAAAAGACGACGCGTGCTGGCAAAGGGCCGGTCAAATCGAATGACCGTTCCCGGTCGACGCCCGGTTCGGCGGTCGACGCATTCGCCGTAGCTTGCAAAGAGGAATGGGCGGACACTTAATCGCTTCCCCGTCCCGTCATTGGAACAACCGTCGTCCTCGCGATCAGTCGCAAGTCCTGCCAAGTGGAGCTACGATCGACGTATTGCAAATCCAATCGCATCCAATCATCAAACGTGGTTGCCGCCGTTTTGTCGATTTGCCAATGGCATGTCATCCCCGGTTTAACGTCCAAGCGTCGACGATGCCAACGATCACACGCTTGGCTTTCGTGCCATGGCAACGGCCGCGGACCAACAAGCGACATCTCCCCACGCAGGACGTTGATCAGTTGTGGAAGTTCGTCGATACAAGTTTTACGCAAGAACTTACCAACAGCGGTGACTCGAGGATCATTCTTGATTTTAAAGGCCGGTCCGTCGCGGTGGCTCGCGGATTTTAGCTCGTCTTGTTGTTGTTCGGCATCGACGACCATCGTGCGGAATTTCAAAATGACGAACGGTCGACCGCCCTTTCCTTCACGAATTTGACGAAAGAAGACAGGCCCGGAACTGGTCAATTTGATCGCGATCGCAACGACCAAAAAGATTGGGCTTAGCACGACCAACCCCACCGCCGCACCACCAACGTCTAGCATACGTTTATTCCACCGACGACGTATCTTGGAACGGCAAACGTTCTCGTCGTTGAGTGACCATTGAACCGACGTTTGACAACGTCGCCCGGCTAAACGCGTTTCTGCGGTTTGCTCCGAGCGAAGTGTCCGGGGTGGGGACGCAACACACGCTACCCCGTCGGATTCCGAACTTCCATAGTCCACTGGTGACCAGGGAATCTCCGTTGAATCAAACGAGTCGCTTACATCGTTTCGCCGACGGCCGCCGAAGTCTGTCAAGTTCGATCGAACGTCTTGACCGTTATCATTGGAATGAAAGCCATCTGGATCGTGAACCTTCAGCGTCAGCAGTGCTTGTAGCCCACGAGATTCACAAAGCGACTCGATCCGATCCAAGGCCGCCCGCCCGCCCATCTCCGGTGTGTCGACGAGCAGGACCGCAAATCGCTGCGGGCCGAGTTGTGCTTTGTAGTCGGTCGAGCGGACTCGATAGCGAAGGATGTCTCGCAGTTTTTGCTCAGAGGATCTCTGCTCGGAGCGTTTGATGCGGCGTCGGCGTTCCGATTGCTCGATCGCCAGATCAATCGTCACGACACAAAATGGAATCGCGCGGCGGACAGCACGCAATCGTTCGCGCGCGACTTCGCGATTAAACTCAATTCCGCCAATCAGCGCGTCAGGATCACGCGTTTGCGGAGGTCGTAGGTGTCGGAGGATAAACTTGCCGATCACGGGGCAATACTTGCTGGGCGTCTTGATGTCAGTCGTTGATCGATGGTGCTGCGAATCGCCATCCGGTTTGCCCAGAAAGCGTCAGCTCGCGTTGTGTTTCTATGCCGCCTGGTCGGCGAAGCTGGTGAAGTAAAAAGGGAGCTAGCGGGGTAGAGCCGGCACGGGCTCGGCCATGGAACGGTCACTGGGTTCGGTTTCACCGCGTATGTCACCGGAGTCGTGCCATAATTCACTCGCCGAATGTGGGCGTGGGGGAACCGAATTGTGCGGGTGAGATGTGATTGAACGATGCGTTGCCGAACGAATCGGATGTCGCAACAAAGCCTGAAAGAGTCCCAGTGCAAACCCAAGCATCACGCCGACGATTGCCAATAACGCACGTGACGGACTGACCTTTTTAAGATTTAAGGACGCGTCTTGGATCACAGTCACATCGGACATGTTGTTGCGGTCTAATTCAGAAACGAAGCGGGCCTCTTCGAGGCTTCGCGAATGTTCGAGCAGCGTTTCCTCGGCAATATCCGCTTCCCACTTCAGTCGCGCAAGGTCCACGGCATCTTGGTTGAGTTGCAGCAACGACTCTTTCGCCATCGCTAAACGCGACTCCAGCGATTCGCTTTTCTTGGCAAGGCCATCGGCCTTGGCATTTGCGAGTGACAGTTCACTTTCCAGTTGTTGCCAAAGTGGGTTCAAGGCTTCGCGACGAAGTTCACGTTCTTTGGCTTCGTCAGCGACAATGTTTTGACTGCGAGCCATTTTTTCTTGCAGCAATCGAAAGCGTGGATGTTCGGGCCGCAGCGTCGCGAGTTGCTCGCTTTCGTCGACTTGTTGATCAAAGAGTTGTGTCTTCATCGAATCGCTAGCCGCATTGGCCATGCCGCGGGTGACTTCCGTCGGAATCCATTCTTCGGTCGACGCCAAAAGGGTTTGCAACGAGTCACGCCGCTGGCGAGCTTCGGCGAACTCACCTTCGGTCGCATCGAGGGCGACTTCTAAGGCGATGATTCGTTCTCTCAAAGTTGTCTCCGCCGATTCGATACTCGTCCAACCGGCGTCACTACGGGCGCGTTGAAGCGTTTCACGGGTTTTGGTCGCGAGGTCACGACTCTCGGCAACTTGCTGTTTGAAAAACTCCAATGACCCGTCGCTACGGTGCGCTTCGACATGGAAGTTTTTGTAGTGATCCATCACCGATTGAGTGATTGCCTGGGCCAGAAACGGATCCGGACCGATGATGGAAACTGCAATCGCATAGCCGTTTTTAGGCACGTCAATGTGAAGCCATTTGCGAACGCGTTTGATCGCGACTTCGCGACGAAGTTGGGCGGTAGCTTCGTCAAGAGGCAACTTCGATTCCGACGCTGGTGCTGTGCCCGAAGACAACGCGTCGACTTTATCAAACAAACGATCAACCCAAGATCGGGGCTGAAGGATCGTCTCTACACCAATCTGCTCGACCGCGCGCTCGGCGATTTCGCGGCTGGCGATCATCTGAGCCACACTTTGGATCTCGGCCGAACGGGTTTCCTGAATCGAAACACCGGCGCCGGCATTCTGAGCCGTCGGATCAACCGAAACCGCGGCACGTCCGAGTCGGACATAGAGCATGCCATCGCTGCCATAGCGATTCGGCCAAACGATCAGTAATGCCACCGTGATCGAGGCAACGAACAACGTGACTAAGAGGATCGACGGCCAGTGTCGAAGCGCATTCTGTAGAAGATCTGAGGGGGTCACCGATGCCCAGAATTCGCCTTCTTCACCCTGAACCGAAACGGCGCGTGCCTCATGTCGTTCGTGAAAACCGAGGTGTTGGCCATTGCGACCGTCACTCGGATCGACAACATTTGAATTCATAGTTTCGACGCGTCGTATGGTGAGGATTGCGTTTTCGCCGGCGACGGAAAAATCTTTGTAATTGCAATGATCTTGCCACCCGGCGGACTCACAAACCGCCGGACTGACGTGATCCGACCGGTCGCCACAGGCTAGTCGTCCGTTCAGTGACGTCCAGTGGTCGGTTAGCGATCACTATTTGTAGTTAACGAATGTTGGGTAGTGGTAATAGTTACGCGGATTTTGCTGAGTATGTGTGCATCACCGCCACAAATCGGAACGTAAAGTCGTTCGGTTTTCTTGCCCTTGATAAAACAGACCTCTTAAGCATGAACCAGCCGCCCCCCCAAACCAGCCAATCTGAATCCAAGCTTCAGAGGACCTTAGAGCCGGAAGCGATGGATGCCGCTGAAGAAGTTCGTGAATATGAGAAGATGAATCACGAAGCGGTCAACAATGCCTTCGTTGACGATTTGAAAGCGGGTGGGCCGGTCGGTCCCAAGGTGATGGATCTGGGCTGCGGTACCGGTGAGATCGCCATCCTGCTCTGCCAGCGACTCGAGGACGTCCAGGTCATGGGAGTCGACTTGAGTGTCGAAATGCTCGAAGCGGCTCGGATAGAGATCGAACTTGGTGGTGTGCAAGGCCGCGTATTTTTGGAACACGCCGACTGCAAATCTCTTGACCATTTCGAACCTGGGTCGTCCGACACCGTGATTTCCAATACGGTGCTTCACCACATCGCCGACCCGGAACCGTTTCTTCGCTGTGCGGTGCATGTGCTTGCCCCGGGAGGTCGGTTGTTTTTGCGTGATCTGGTGCGACCGGCAGACGAAGCCTCGGTCGAAGCGCTTGTCGCACTGCACGGCGAAGGCGAGACCGAATACGCGCAGCAACTGTTGCGACAATCATTACACGCGGCCCTCACCATAGCGGAGATTCAGGAATTAGCTCAGCCACTTGGGATCCCCGCGTCGGCGATCAACGCTACCAGCGATCGTCACTGGACGATCGATTGGGTGAAGCCTTCCTAGCGGCGCCAATTCTCGATGACGCTAAAATGGGTGGCGGAGATATCCCGCCGATCTTCATTGCCTAGATAATTCCTCATCAGCTTCGCCTCCAGCTGACAACCTAACAAGAGAACGCGAGCCCAACGCATGAACATCGGGTTCGCGTAGGCAGACATCGGTTGATGGAGAGGTCTGTCAATCGATTTCACGCCCTCACCTTCTAATCCAAGGCCCGAGATCTATGAGACTGCAACTGTTGGTGGCGATCGTACTGGCAACGTTTTCATTTCACGTAACCTCCGTCTTTGCCCAAAAGCCGGAAACCCAGCCGGTCTTGTTGCAGATGGTTCGTGACAACGCGATCCATCAGGAGCTGAATCTCTCGAGTGACCAAATCGAGCAGATTCGCGAAGCATTGAAGCCGATCGACGGTCCTTGGTTTCGAGTCCGCATTCGACCGGTCGAAGAGCGAATCGAAACGATCGGGGCGCTCACCGAACAACTTGAGAATTCGCTTAGAGGAATCCTCACTGCGGAACAAACCAAGCGTCTTGATCAACTACGTAACCAAGCCTTGGGAACACGGATGGTCGTCCGCGATCAGGTAGCCGCAGCGCTGGGCATCGATGAAACCGAACGCCAGTCATTGTATGACACGTTTCGAAAGACTGATGCCGTCGTCAAGGATATGCGGGAAAAGGTGAATGCCGGCGAGATTGATTCGAAGAAAGCAGCGGCCAAAGTCAAACAGGCACAGCAGGTCGAGCGGAAAGGATTGACCGACGGGTTATCCACCGAACAGCGAATCAAGTTAGTTGACTTGACCGGAGAGAGCTTCGACTTTTCGAAAGTCCAACGAACGTACCCGGTCGCGCCCGAATTGACGCTCGAAGGCGCACAGTGGCTTCAGGGCAGCGAAATAAATCTGGAGGATTTGCGTGGCAAGGTCGTTGCCGTGCATTTTTATGCGTTTCAGTGCATCAACTGCCGTCGTAATCTGCCGCACTACAACGCTTGGCAAACCGACTATGCCGATGAGGGGTTGGTGATCATCGGAATTCAGACGCCCGAGACGTCGCGCGAACGCAAACCGGATGAGGTCGCCGCCGCGATGAGGAGTGAAAACATCGAGTACCCGGTGTTGATGGACACCCAGTCGGCTAACTGGAAACAATGGTCCAACACGATGTGGCCGACCGTTTATTTGATCGACAAGCAGGGGTACCTACGTCGCTGGTGGCAGGGCGAGCTGAATTGGAAAGAAACGCCCGGCGAGCAACAGATGCGACAAACGATCGAACTGCTGCTCGCCGAGGAAGACTGAACCCGGAAGGCCGCCTACAGCGACTTCAGTTTCAGGTTTCGCCAGCGAACTTCGAAAGGACCGGCACCCGACCGAATGCCATGAACTTGCAAGCCGATCACGCCTTTGGGATGGGTTTCGTAAATCTTTTCGTCAGTGAGGTCAGCGATTTGCTGGCCGTTGATGAACGTCTGGATCGTTGCCCCTTTCGCAACGATCCGGTACTTGTTCCATTCGCCGGTCTTGAAGTGATCGTGTTGGTTGACGGACTTGTCTTTTGACTGCGGTTCGGGGGACAGCCATCCTCGACCGGTGGCTTCGGCGTAAATCCAACCGGCTTGTCCTGGTCCGGTTTCGATTTCAACTTGTGGACCATAGACCCGACCGCCGTAGTCATCGGCAAATTTTTCACTCTTGAACTTCGAGCGGATTTGGACGCCGGAGTTCAGTCCTTCGTCGCACTTCACTTCGAAGGTCAGCTCAAAATCGCCGTACTCGTCGTCGGTGCAGAGGAAAGTGTTCTTGGTTCCTTCGGCAGTCTTGCCAACGATCACGCCGCCGTCTTCCACTTCGTAGGTTGCATATCCACTTTTGACGCTCCAGCCGTCGAGTGACTCGCCATTGAAAAGTGACGTCCAGCCCTCTTCGGCTGAAACGGGGTTCACCAAAATGACGGCGGCAACGAGCAGGGCAAGAGAAAAGATGTGTTTCATCAAATCAACTCCGGTAGGGTATCAACACTCGGGGGGGGAATAAAGTTACAGCATTTCAACGGGGTTCGGCCACAAGTCGACTTGCGCGATGTTCCGTCGCAAATTCAAGATCAGCCGAGTTTAAACTGAAACGAAGCACTCAGCACTGCACTGTCTTCGTTGTCCTCGATGTCGTTTGCTTCAAGCAAACCGTCGTCATCGACGACTCTTCCGCAGACCGTACTCGGATGCTTTTCCTGAAGGACGTATCGGACCCGATCATTATAGATCAACGGGGGTCTGGCTGCAGAGTCGGTCGAGGCAAGACGACCTGTGCTTCGTCAACCTTTGATTTTGGTATTAGCCGCATGGCGTTAGCCACGGTTTCGGTGCAATAACCGGGGCTAACTAACGCCCGTCGGCTGATGATCCGAACCCGAACATTTGGTCTAGACGGAGCATTAGACGGCAAGACAGTTGATGGGCCGCCATTCAATTGAGTTGACGTGAACGTTCGGCTGCGGCGATTCGCTGCGAACGGTTCGCGACGCCAGGTGAGGCATCGTTGTTCGCCATGGATTCTTAAGACGACTCAAACGCGGGCAAGCGCCTGATCGGTCAATCCAGCAAACTCTGTTGATGTCCGTAAACAAGATGCGGACAAGATCGTGATGGTATTCATCGGGGCTTCGACCGCCTCGGGGTTTACGGCCGGCCCGACAAAACATTGCGGAAGGTTTTCCGCTCGGCACCGAAGAGGATCTGACGGTGACGATTCACTCACACCGGGGATTGGTGCTTGTAAACTCATTGCGTGATCACGCAACTTGACTGACGACGGTGTCGTGATTGGCAGTGACGGTGGGACCGTCGTTCAAATGGATCCATAAGTGTTCGTGGGAACACTCGAAGGGTTCATCGAAGGCATCATCGACGTCGTCGGTGATAGGTTTGAACTCTTCGTCGGTTCAAGTGAACGCTGATCGATACGTCGATCGACAAGACTGTTGCGTGATCGAGCGACCGGGAAGATCACATCATGCAGTCCACCAAGGATGACCACGCGAGTCATCTCTGCGGTACTTCGGACATTCAGGTGACGATACGCTTTTTGCCTCTCCCGCTCGATCGTTTTCACCGAAACCTTAAGTTTGGTTGCGATCTGTTTGTTGGGAGCACCTTCGACGACGAAGTCAACGATTTTACGTTGGCGTTCGGGAAGGGTCTGGTAAAGTCGATGGCATCGAAGCACATCGAACTGATGCGTCACCAAGTTGCTTAGTGCGACGGCGTCACGAACCGAGTCAACGATCTCGTGCGTTTCCATACTATTGAACGCAACCACATGTGCGATCCGCGCGACAGCTTCCGAAGCCGACATTCCACTGGTTTCGTCCAGGACGAGCACAACCGGAGCCGCGACGTTCTTTTCGAACAGCAGCTGCTCGATGCTTGACCACTGTTGCATTCGCGGATCGTAATCCAGGAAAATGCAAGCGATCTCTTCGGTCGTCGCGGCTTGGTTGACAAGCGACGTGATCGACGGGGAGGTCTGAAAACGATAGCCCTCTGCGTTTGCCGCTTGGCCCACGCGAGAAAGCCATGCCGAGTCCTTGCTCGCGGCAAAGACGACGGGCCGTACCGGTGTCAATGACGCCGGTGAGTAGCCCATGGAAGGTTCCTGATTCATCATGCGTTCGTTACCCCAGAACTTGATGGATGGAAAGGCGGGTTCGGGTCACACCCGAATCTGAAAGGCCGCCGGTCAGCTGTTGCATCGGCTTGTATGAGCGTTCGCCCTCACTCACCGCGATAGCGTCTCTTACACGGGCGTAACCCACGCAAGCGCATTTCACGCTGCGTGGAACACGCCCGTGTGTTTGACTCGGTCGGGCTACCGACAAAGCAAAGCGTCAAACCCTCACGCGAGGGAAAACGGACGCGGGTAAACGATCCAAAGGTGGGGTAGGGGCAGTCCTCGCGATGTCGCCCATCGACAGTGAGGGTTCACCGTCATCGACACTCAAGGTCGTGGTGGAATCTCCCGCTGCTTGCGTTTTGAGGGCAGCTCGCCCACACTTGCGTCTAACCGCCATCACTTGCCTTCCCCCTTCGCCATCAAGTCATCTATGAAAGCCATCGTTGTAGGAACCGGGTTCATCGGACCGGTACATGTCGAAGCCCTTCGCCGTGCGGGTGTCGAAGTCGTCGGGATCGTCGGTTCATCGGCCGAAAAATCGATCGCCGCGGCCGAACGACTAGGTTTGCCTTGCGATATCACGACACTTGATCAAGCCCTCGCCGATCCGGCTGTTGACTGCATCCATCTGACATCGCCGAATCGGCTGCACTTCGAACAAGCCAAGGCAGTCCTGTTGGCCGGGAAGCATGTGCTTTGCGAAAAGCCTTTGGCGATGAACTCGGTCGAGTCAAAAGAACTTGTCGAATTGGCTTCGCGATCAGGTACGGTCGCGGGAGTCGCCTACAACATTCGTTTCTACCCCCTTTGCCACGAAGCCGCTCAACGGGTCGCCGAAGGTCGCGTCGGTGACTTCCATCATGTGACGGGATCTTATGTTCAAGATTGGTTGCTCAAACCGACCGACTTCAACTGGCGTGTTCTCGCAGATGACGGTGGTGAACTGCGCGCGATCGCCGATATTGGGACGCACTGGCTGGACCTGATTCAGTTCATTGCCGGGCAAAAGATCACCGATGTTTGCGCGGATTTGCGAACGATCTATCCGACACGTCAGAAGCCCGTCGGTGGTGCGCAAACCTTTTCGGGCGACAGACCGGATGCGGCTGATACCGAAGACGTCGCGATCACGACCGAAGATTGCGGGTCGGTCATGTTTCGTTTCGCGAGCGGTGCGAACGGGTGCTTGTGGGTGTCGCAGACCACGGCGGGGCGAAAGAATTGCTTGCGGTTTGAAATCGCAGGCAGCCAATCGACGCTCGCCTTTAACAGCGAATCTCCCAACGAGCTTTGGATCGGTCATCGAGACCAACCCAGCGAAACGTTGTTGCGTGATCCGACTTTGATGTCGCAGCAGGCAGGGAAAATCGCCAATTTTCCCGGCGGTCACAACGAAGGTTTCCCCGATACCTTCAAGCAACTATTCCGTAGTTTCTATGGTTACATCGCCAGCGAAGATCGCCCGGCTCGGCGACCGTTCCCGACGTTCGAAGACGGACACCACGAAGTCCTGCTTTGCGAAGCGATCTTGAAAAGTCATCGCAAGCAAGCTTGGCAATCGGTCAATGCCGATGGCTGAGTCAAGTTCGCAACCTCGGTTTGTCGGCATTGACCTAGGCGGCACGTCGGCGAAGATCGCGATCGCCGATCGAGCCGGTCACGTCATGCAACAAGCGACGGTGTCAACGCAAGCGGATGGTCGCCCCACCCCTGTGATCGAATCAATTCGAAATCAGATTCGGCAGCTTTGTGATCAAGCGGATCATCCGGTCGAGCAGTTAAAAGGGATCGGGATGGGAGTCCCCGGACTGGTCGACATCGTAACCGGCACGACAAAGTTCCTGCCTAATCTACCGACGCAGTGGCGCGACATAGAGGTTGCCGAGCAGTTGGCCGATACGTTTCGGTGTCCGGTCAAGTTGCTCAATGACGTGCGAACGGCGACGCTCGGTGAACTGCGTTTTGGCTATGGAAGGTCGACCCCCGAAGCCACCTTCGCGTTCTTTTCGATCGGAACCGGTATCGGGGGCGGGTTGGTGATCGACGGCAAAGTGCACTTAGGACGTCTGGGCGCGGCAGGCGAACTCGGACATCAAACAATCGTTCCCGATGGACTTCCTTGCGGTTGTGGGAATCGCGGGTGTTTAGAAACGTTGGCAAGCGGGCCTGCGATCACCGCCGAAGGCATTCGCCTGATGCTCAGTGGACTGGCGCCAAAGTTACGCGAGCTCACGGACGGTCATTGCGATCGGGTCAATCCCGAAACCATGGCTGAAGCCGCCGACGATGACACCTTAGTCGACGAAGCGATCAGGCGCGCCGCAGCGTTCCTTGGGATCGGCGCGGCGAATGTTGTTTCGATGGTTCATCCCGATGCGATCGTTGTCGGAGGCGGAGTATCGCTACTAGGTGACCGACTGATTAACGAAGTTCGAAATCAAATTCAAACCCGTGTAAGAATGTTTCCAACCGATCAGATTGAGGTCATTTGTTCGACGTTGTCCGCCGACGCCGGCCTACGTGGCGCGATCGCATTGGCGATTGATTCCGCATAGAGACTGTTCTTCCATCGCAATCCGTCCGCCTTACCTTGTTAATTCCGACTGTCACAGTAGCCCATGACTAAGTGATGTATCCCAAGTTAAACCAACTTGGGATTGATATTCGAAAATGTGATCTCAGTTGATCATCATCAGTTAATTCGTACTGCCGAAACACGGGTCCTCGATCTGCAAACCATGGTTCCAATCACAACGGATATAACAAGCAAGCCCAACACCTGCGGTTCTGGAATTGCCACGATACGTATGGATGACTGAGCAATCGTGGCGTTGTAGATCGATTCGAATTGTTCTACGGGCGTAGGCATCAATTGGGGACCATCCAAAATCAAGGCATCCGCATCTACTTTAACTTGCAAATCGCCAGCGAAGCTAGCTGAGGTCATCACGCTTACTCTCGCAACCCGGTCGTTACGTCCCAATACAACGTCCACACCGGCCAAATCGAGGTCTGCCACACTCACACGCTGAACGGTTGAACTTTCGATGTCCGTTCCGAACCCAAAAAAATCCTCGGACGGAAAAACATATCCGGTATGAGTGGCCCAGGGTGTGACTACGGAAACAGAGTAATCAATTCCCGCTTGCCCTTGATCACTGGAAAGAAAGAGATCAACCTGATACGCAGACAAAGCCGTCATCTCAGGAAAGATCACATTGAACTCAAAAGTTCCTCCAGGCCTATAGGTTTCGGGAACGTTCAGTAATCGCACCGGCGCAGCGACGACCGAAGCCGTCCAGATGGCTGACACGCTGAACAAGACGACTAATTTGATTGAAAATACGTCGTTAAAAATTCGATTTGGCTCACTGAGATTATTCATTGTGTTGCGGAATCGTTGGCAAGGATTGTCAGTATCTCGTCTTCGAGGTCATCGCCTACTTGTTCGGTACTCGGTAGCGTTTTCAGTAGATCGAACATTGCAGTGGCTTCTCTGTGATCGTTCGCAGCAGCAGATCCAAGATTGGAATCGTTGTCCGCCGCACTCATTCTGGCCAGCTGGTTGATGACGAATAACGCATCGACCGGAGAAACTTGACCATCACGATTGACGTCATAGACACCCGTTCTATCAATGGTGGATTCGCGATCCGACATCACGCCGCTTTCTGATCTTGCGATCTGATTAATAACCGCGAGTGCATCCAGCGGTGAAATTTCACCATCGACTGTAACATCAAAGGGGGTCAACCGATCCGAAGGTATGGAAGCAGAACCTGCGGGCGTTATCCCTCGGTTCAATGCTCGAGCAACCAAGACACGATCACGAACGGTAATTCGGCCATCGCGATCCAGATCCATGTTTTCGTTCCACTTGCTCGATGAAGGAGTTGCGCCCAACGACCCCAACACGACCGCCATGTCGGTCGGCCCGACGAATCCGTTGCCATCGGCGTCACCGGCGAGTCGGTGGAACTCATAGCGGTAGGTGCCTCCTCCCGTACCGTCGCCGTCGCCATCGAGGGGGAAGCCCGCGACATCCGTGATCAGCGATGAATCCAATTCAACGACATAGATCCCGTCCTCCAGTGAACTTGTGCTGCTCGCAAAGGAGTCCAACGACCAAATCAACAGCCCCCGGTCCATCGTCAAGTCGTACTGATAACGGAATTGCGATTCGCTGATTTCGATTGATTTTGCTTCGTCCGTGTTGGCATTCATCCCTAAATGAGTCAACGTGAACGCGGAACTCATGAGTGAATCGGCGATCAAATCATCCAGGTTGGTTTGTCCTTCGAACTCAATCTCGATTCGGTCAACAAACGAACGCGCGGTCAGCACGCCTTGCACTCCCAATGCATCGACCGCCGGACCTAGACGAGAAATTGTGGTTTGTGTATCGGGAGCAGAAGGTGGTGGTTCGACGTTGCCGGCCGAATCTCTGGCGACGCTGTAGAAACGGTATTCGGTATTCTCTTCGCCAACAAAAGTCGTCGAAGCCGCACTGAACGGTAGCGTTTCGAAATACTCAAACGGTGCCCCGGCGACCGAGACATACAGATCGTACGCACTGATACCTGCTCCATCAACGTCGACGGCAATCCCCGGATCCGATCCGGTCACACCAATGACAAAGCTGGGCAGTGCTTGAGTTGCCGAAAGTGCGGACACGGCACTACTTGGCGAAGTCAGATCTGTGATCCAGTCAAATGCAAGTGTCCCGGTTGAGGTTAAACCGGATGCATTGGTGATCCCGTCCAAAGTGAGCAACAAATCGTAGCGGCCTTCAAGTTCGGTGAGACCGCCAAGCCCATCGATCGTGAACACTTTCGAATCGCTATCAGGTGTAATGGCAACCTGTGCTCCGATCAACTCGACGCCGCCATTTCGTTTCAGTGATAGCGATGCGGTCGTCAAAGAACCTGCAACGATGGGGTCAACAAACCGAATCGTGAGATCGCCAAGGGGCTGATTGGTGAACTGGCCCGGCAACCCATCGATGGAATCGATCGAAGGTGCAATGTCTCGAACGAACAGATCCTCGATAAAAGTATCGGCAACATTCCCCGCCGGATCGACCACACGGACTTGCAGCCGTTGACTACCCGAGGACGGAAATTCAATGGGGATCTCAAACGTGGTCCCTGTGATGGTCTTTCGAGCAAGCTCGGTATCGTTGGTGGTTGATCGGATCGAAATCGACAATCCTGGCTCTGCGAGGGTGCCGGTGACGGTCGCCTTTCGTGCATTGACTTGGCCGTTGACGACAGGACCGGTGAGAGTGCGTAATTCAAGGTTCGTTGCGGCGAGCGGCTTGTCCAAGTCAACCGTCCATGTCGCTGAAGTAGTTCCGATGCCTGCGTTGCCGGCCGGATCCATGATCCCGGCCGCAACGACAGACAAAGTGAAATCGGCGACTTGTGGATCCGAGACAAAGGCCTGTACCCAATTGAGACCTCGAACGCGAATGAGATTGTTGCCACGGTCCTCGAAGCTGACCCGAGCATCGCCTGCGATCAGGTTTTCGGGGGAACCGGATCGAACCAACGAAAGGTCGTCGACGTCCAGGGAACTCACGTCGATCGGTTCGCTAAACAACAGGTCGATCTGCTGCACCACAATATTGCGAGGGTTCGTCGGTGGCTGGACGACCTGGATTAGCACGGGAGCAGTCGAATCCAACGTCCATTGTGCGATCGCACTACCGACCCCCTGAAGCCCTGCTGCATCCTGCACCCCTTCTGCGTCGATGGTCAAACGATAGTCGGCGTCTGCCGAAGTCAAACGGCTAAGGTTTCCGATTCGGAACGTTCGCTCGCCGAGTTGTGCGACCGTGATTTCGTTATCGGCGACTTCTACACCGTCGCGTGCGAGGGACAGGTCCGCCGCCGAGAAGCTTGACGCGTCGATTGTCTTGGAAAATTCAACGTCAATGGTGTTGGCAATGTCGTTCGTCAGCCCGGACGGAACTCCTGACAATCCAAGGATTGCCGGGGCCGTTTCGCCTTTGACCCAGCGGAACGACTCGGTACCCATTCCCGCGTTGCCAACCTGGTCGGTCAGTCCGGCCAGATTTACCGACAACTCATACACCGCATCATCACTGGTCATTCCGCCGAGTCCCGCGATGCGATAGGTATCGTTGCCTTGCGGACTGATGGTCACATTAGCCAAATCGATCGCGACACCGTTTTTGGTCAAAGTAACATCGCCGGCATCGAAACTGGCTAGATCAAGCGTTTCATCAAATTGAACATCGATAAGGTTGATCGCTTGTGTCGTCGGATTCGGATCAACGCCAGCAAAGCCTGCGATTTTCGGGCCGATAAGGTCGCCATTGGTGAACACAAACGTGTAGCTACCGGTGCTGTTGTAGTCCAGCAAATGAATGCTGTCTTCCAAGACCGGGCGCAAGCCGCCACCGACAAAGGTACGATCGGTTTGCCAGAAGTTTTCCAGCGGCAATTCGGTCCCATCGGAACGCAGCACCGACAGCAGGCTGAACTGCCCGTTGCCCGGATCATCCATCTTCAAGTAGGACCACCCATCGACCATTTCCGCCGTGACCGCGACACGCAAATCATCAATCACGGGCGGCGCGTCAACTGCCGTGGCGGTCCCTAAGCCAACTTCCACGACACTTCCATCGGACAAATACAACGTATCGGGCAGGTCGCTCGGGTCGGGAAGATCGTTCACCAGGAAGTCCGGCAAACCGTCATCCCCGTCTACTTGCGCCGCATTGGCGACATGGATCAGTTCATGAATTTGAACATCCTTGATCAAGCTGAATCGGTTGTCGCCCAGCCCAGAAACATGTTCAAAGGTCGCGTTGTAGTCGACGAACAGCCCCTGCAACGTCGACTCCATCTCCCATTCCGCGATCGCCAGTTCACCCGGCCCGACATCACCGAATCCGGCCGTCAACGAGCGCCGCTTCTCTTCCCCATTGACGCGAGTGCCCGTGATTTCGAAATCAATCAAGAGCCCTTTTTCGTTCTCAACGATTCGAGGCTGAGCCGATTCGATTCGCAAGTTTCGCGCCGCCCCACCGCCGTTGTTTTGAACTTGCACCGCCAACGTAAACGGCTCCGCTGATTCAACCTCCACCGTATGCGGATCGTCACTGATCACGTCTCGTTGGAGGAAATAGTCTAACTGCAGTGATGCCTCTGGTTGCACGACAATCTCAGTTTCGTCTAACGAAACTGAGACTTGTTGACCGTTAATTGTGTAAGTAAGGCTTCCTCCAATTAGGTATGTCAAAGCTTCGGACTGAAGGTGATCCGAAAATGGCAATATTCTCCAACGAAATTCCATCGCGGAACCCGCCGGAACGGAGTTGCTGTCCACACCGCTCATGAAGATAGGTTCGATTAAGAACCTGTCGTTTGAAAGTTGAAGTTGATCATCGATGATCACGACATCAAAAGAGATATCAGAAACGATACTGTTTGTGTTATTCCTGAAGTGCAGGCTGCCCTCGTATGCCGTCCGTTGAGCCAACACGGTCTGGTCAACATTAATAGTAACACTCGCACAAGTCGCGGGTGTCGTCGAAAACGGTGCCAACGCAATCTGTGAGTCCTGGACTTGCTTTGCAGGAACACTTAAGGGCGACCAAACCCCAGAAAATGAAATGTCTTCTTTTGGGAACAATAGAAACGGGCCAAATATGCTTTCTGGTGTGTACTCGTGCATTCGTTCGCGCTGAACGTATAATTCATATGCAGGGAATCCATCATGCGTACCCTGAAACGATACCCGGGGAGGCGAGTTGCAATACTGTGTCACCAAAAAATTCACCGTGTAATTTATTGCCGGCGCAGCTAACGCAAGAGGATTCGATATGTCGCTGATCATGGTCACAAGTATCTGGTTTTCACTGATCCTAATCGCGTTGATTGATAGGCCGTCTTCGGATTCAGTCCGTTTGTTAATTGCGTTGCCTGGATTGTCATACCACCACCATGGTTTTCCATCGACGTGATCTCCTCCTGCATAAAGCGTTGACTCTCCTACATCTGGATCGTGCCACACAATTCCGGCCGGAAAACGAGGGTCCACCGAAACAACTACTTGGTGTGAACCACGGTGGCTGCCAGCGGAGTAGGAAAACTCCGTGCGATTGTCTCCGCTAAAAGTCGTGTGTGGACCAATCCACGAAGGAAATGTCTCGGGGTTGTACACCAGTGGGGAAGGAATAAATGATCGGATTTTAAGATCGATAAGGTCGTAGCTGCATCCACATTCTTGGGGCCGATTGACAATCTCTACTGGAGTGACCCCTGGACCGCCTCTGGTCACAGCACCAGAGCGTATCACCCCAGATTTGCGAAGTGTGTTATCCGCTGCACAGGTCCCACTAACATTGACGACAGCGATCGGGGCAGATCGCTGAACCGGTCCATCGCAAATGTAAGACCAAACTAACCGAGCCTCAATTTCACAGGGGATTTCATCTGAACCAAATGTATTGTTGGCGGCGTGAACCAATGCACCAGCCTGTGGGCTGGTGCTGATTAACTCTTCATGAGAAACTCGTTTGACTAGAACTGGAACTTTGACTTCACTTTGCGCTGGTAGCACTCCGATGTTTCGGACCAGTGGGATAATTTTGTAGTATGGGTGATCGCCAAATTCAAAAGCCACATCTTCAGCCGCAATAAGCCCTGCATTTCGAATTGTGAAATCAAATTGTTTTTCCTGGCCAGTTATACTGAGTTCGTTGAGATCGATGTGCCCATCTATGGTAACAACCGGTGCTGGAACATTGGTTTCGAAATCGGCGTCGATCGTGATTCGCGTGCGATCTTCGATCTCGATCTCCTCCACCGTCCAGGTGTACTCGACCAGGTTGCGTGAGATGAAGACTTGCTTTTCGTTCAGCTCGCCTGCTTCGATTCGGATGTTGTTTCGATAGGACTCGTGGTCGTCCGAGTTAACTTCCAGCGAGTATGGGCCTTCGGGAACCCCGATGAACGTGACACGGCCTTCGGTATCGATTGACACTGTCGCTTCGCCTTCGGCTGCAGATGCGGCAAGGCTGGTACTTGCCGGCGCAGCTTGGTCAGAGGAAGCAATTACCACGCCTGTGAAGGGATCCAATAACCGGACCGTTGCCCCAGAAACGAGTGGCTTGTCTTCTGCAAAATAGAAGTACTCGTCCGTCACTGTGATCTGAACGTCACCTGTCCCTTCCGATACCGCGCGGAAGCTGAACGGCATCTCGAACTCGGAATCCACCCCTCGGACGATCAGGCTGCCGTTGTAGGCGGTCAAACCCAAGTCACTCGGCGGAGTCAGCAACAAAGTGACAGGAGCCGACTCGCCAGGAGCTAGCTCCGGCAAGGTGTTGCCCGTGGCCAACTTCAACCAGTCGGCTCCGCCAGGTAATAAGACTTCCAACTCGCCGCTTGATTTGCCCCCGCCGTTGGTGACCGTGAATTCCACCACGGTCTGGTCGCCGACAAGCATGCTGGTCGAAAGCCGATTGGTGTTTGCGACCAATCTGGAAACAAGGGGCACGACGCGGACATCGATCGGAACAATGACGTCGGGGGCTTCGTTGCTGGAAATGCGAAGTTGAAACTGCGAATTACGAACCGACGAGTCCGAAGCTGAAACGCTATAGGTAACCTCAAGAGTTTCTAGGTCATCAATCGTCGTCGCGTTACCAGCAGCGACCGCGGTCACTTGAAGGTTCGCTGCTGCATCAACTACCTCCACCGATAAACCGGTCAACGGAACATCGGCTAGATTGCGAAGCGTGATCGAACTTGATGTTGCTGCAGCCCCTTCCTTGACGGAAATCGCATTTGCTGGTGGTTCGGCTCGCATACCGACGAGTTGGAACATGTCCTGGACCGCTGCGGTGTCTTCGCCTGGGTGCGCCGCGCCGACGGTGTAGGTGCCGCCTTCACCGGGGAGTGGATTGAAGGTCAATGAAAAATTGCCAGCCGCGTCCGTGATTGCTGGGAAGACACGCTTGGTGCCGCGGACCGAAAGATGAACGCTGACTTGCTTGAAGGCGGCAGGTGTCTGGTCCGTATTGGTCGCTGTTCCGGTCAACAAAACCGGAGTATCCGCCGGAGCCGTTTCGACTTCCGTGGAAACCGTTGCCGTGTACGCCGACTGAACGTCAATCGCACTGGCAATGATGGCGGCGTTATTGGTCTCCAAACCTTCGGTGATCAATTGAGTCGAATCGGTTTGGACAACGATCCAGTACTGACCCGAACGGCTGGGCAATCGCACCGGTACGGTCCGATCATAGGACTGGCCTTTTCCTAGCGGCCCCGTGTACGTGTATTGCCCCGCCAAAACATCGTTGCCGATTGCGGCGTCATCGGAAATGAAGACTCGCTGTGTCCAAATTCCATTGGCCGGTGCAAACCCGGTGTTCCGAATCGTCCACGAAACATCAATCGTTTCATTGGTTGTCGCGATCGATTTCGACGGCGACAGGGCCACAACCTCCAAGTCGGGAAGTGTGCCATCGGCGACGACAATCGTGCCTGTGCCCGATAAAAAGCCATCGGCTAGAGCCGTGACAGTCACGACCTTGTCGCCGTCGATCACGCCATCTCGGATTCCAGAGACTTCAACACGGACGCTTTCCAGACCCGCGGGAATCACGATCGGTGATGTGATGACCAACTCCGAATCGTCATCGACTTGAACGTTCACCGTGACTTCTGAGGAAAGGTCTTCCGTGTTTCGATTCACCGTCATCCATGTCTTGCGACCCTCGGAGACCGACAGTTGATCAAAGCTGACCGCCAACACGGCTCCGTCATCCTCCAGGATCGAGATCGATTTGCTTACCAACGTCGATTCGATCGGAGACTGTCCATTGGTTGGCAACGCTTGCGCCGTCACGTTGACGGTGCGATCACCACTGACCACCGCGTCATCGGAAATCGCAAAAACGAACTGCCCATAACTTTGACCTGCAGGAATGGTCACAAATTCTGGCAACGAAATTTGATCGGGATGCGATGCTTCTAATTGCACCACAACGGCAGTACTACTGACCGTCTCACGATAGACACGACCGATCACCGACGGCCCGATCGATCCCTCCGACAGCGTACTCGGCATCTCGATCGTCAACGCAGGGATATCGCTCTCTTCGATCATCACAGATTCCGCGTCGCCGGTGTGACCATTCGCCGATACGGAAATTTGATGTGTTGTTTGTAACTCGATCAGTAAATCGTCGACGGCCGTGTAGGTGACTTCGACGGAGGACTGCCCTGCTGGCAAGGTCACGGTTGCCGGCCCATTCAGTTGAGCGAGATCACTGGACGCCAGGCGGATGATGACATCTTCCGTCGCGACGGCTCCCCGGGTGATCGTGGCGGTGACTTCATCGCCTTCCGCGAGGGTCGTCGCAGAGAACACCAAGTCAAGGGTCGGAAAATCGTTGTTGATGACGGTCAGCGAATCGCTTGACGATGGATAGCCGTCTGCCGTTGCCTGGATCGCAACCAATACATCGGCGTCAATGACCGACTCATCGATCGCTGCGACACTGAATCGGGTCGCATATTGTCCGGCAGCAATGGTGACGGTGGAAGGCAAGGAGAGCTGATCGGCAACCGACACATCCAACGAAACGGTCAGCGGCAAAGAGACATCGCCGTTCCGCGTGATGGTTCCACGGACATGACTTCCACCCTCGGCGACTTCAGCCACTGGGAAATCCAGTTTCAATGACGCCGGAATATTCAACGTGCCTAGCGATGCAAACTGGTTCGCCTCGTCAGATTCAAAGACCGCATCACCAGAGTCGACTTCGATCATGAAGTGAACGTCTCCGTTAAGAGTTTGTCGCGGTAAACTGATGCTTTCAGTCCGAACAATGGCGTTCGCGGTAGGTGTCAGATCTCCGGAACGTGGAAAGCTCGCGATCAACTGGCGATTTTGCCCATCGGCGTGGTTCGACAAATAGACTCGTTCGATCCAGGGACCTTCCGCGACGTCGTCTCCGATGTTGTCGACTTTCCAGGTAAGGTCGAACGATTGACCTGGAATCACCGATGATGGCAGGACAATCTCGCTAGCAACCAGGTCCGGTAGCGGAGGGAGCGTTAGCTGGATCGGAACCGCTCGCACGTTGTCCTGTTCATTGGATTCCGTGACTCTACCAACTGAATCCGTTTGCACCAGGATGTAGAAATCGCCAGCAACGCTTTCAGATGTCAATGGGATTGATGTGGTCAGCAGCCCTGAGTATCGCCCATCGGGGTGAATCTGGTTTCCTCCCGACAGAGCGAACGATCCAAGTAGTTGGTCGCCGCTATCCAAATTCGAATCAGCAGACAGCCAAACGCGATCTGAGACTTCACCACTGGCGACAAACGCACCAACATTCTGGGTGACCCAACTGACACGGAACTTGCTACCAATCTGGACGTTAGAAACGGGGCTGTCCTGTAAGTCCAAGGTGGCGATCGGATCGCCAACGATCAAGTTCGGCAGCCCGATGGCAAATGTATGCGTAAAGGAATCCACACCGGTTTCGCCAGTTGTTCCGTTGCCGTTCTGATCCATCGAATTGCCGGCCAGATCGGTGACATTTGGGCCGATCGTGAACTCGTAGGTGCCATTGGCCCGTTGCGGGGGAAACGTGATTCGGAATTTCTTTCCGCCAAGCGAAACGGGATGGGCAGTGCCAATCTGTCCGGACGGACCCGTCAGCACAACATCGTTGCTCCTGAATGTTGTTGCGTCGATCGGTGAATCAAAGGTCACTTCGATCGAGTCGACCAGACGGTGCTGGATGTCTCCGGGAATCGCAGCGGTCACTTGAGGCCCCGTTTTGTCGATCGTGATCGCGGCCGAGTAACTGCCGCCGAGCGTGTTGCCTGAAAGATCGGCGACAGTACCTGCCAATGAGATCAAGTAATCGCCGGGTTGGCTGATCGGCGTTGAAAGCGCGATGTCGTAGGCAACATCGCTGCCATCGACCGGGTTGATCGACACGGCTGAAATGGCGGGCACACCTTCTGGAGAAGACACCGTAACTCGCTCGTCAGTTAGCGTTGCCAAATCCATCGGCTCGCTGAATTGAACTCGGACTTGTGCGACATCCTGACTGGTTTCTCCCAGTGGCGTGAACGCCGTCACCACCGGTTTCGTCATGTCGGCCAAAAGCGAGAACGCATCGACAGGAGCGGCTGCAATTTGATTTCCCGCCAAGTCAAAGATGTTGGTCGCCCCCAGTAATTGATAGTCACCTGAAACGAATAGCGGATCGAATGAGACCTTGTAGGACTCCGCATTTCCAGTCACTTCGCGGAGCACAACGGACTGTCCTGCCGGAGCCGAAAGAGAGAATTCCAGTGATCCTGGTTCGGTGCTTCCATCGCTGTTAGTCACGGCTTCGCTAAAGGTAACCGCACGCTGCAGCAGTGGCGCCTGTTCGGTTGTAGACCCATCAGGCAACGTTGGTGCGACTCGGTCTAGAATCAGTGAGGTCGACCGGATCAGGCGGTTTCCGTAAGCCGGATGGAAGATCACTTGGGGAGAGTGACTTCCATCATTGTTGATCGAATGGGTGAACGAGTAGATTCCTGGCTGTGACGCAAACACCGATTGCTCTGGAACTCCGTTACGGTCGAAGTCGAATCCGATGGTTCCGATCTGGTTGACTGTGACTTCGAACGTAGGTGTAGCGATGTTGGTGATTCCGTCCGAGGAGGAAATTCCGCTATCGCTTTCGGCGGCAAGGGTGACACTGACCGATGCAGCCGACGTGCTGACTTCGAAGTTACCCACGTAGTCATCGCCTGGTGTTCCGTCGTCGTTTCCGTCCAATTGACCGCCGACAACATTTTGAATGCCCGTAGGACCGGAATGAATCTTCAACTGGTAATAACCATCGGGCAAGCCAGTGGTGAATGCATCGGGTGTCAGTGCGACGTCCAATGCGGCTTCGGTGTAAGCGGGCGTCAGCGCAAACTCCTGGTCATCGCCACCGCCTGGTCTCTGGTCCGCTCCGAGATGGATCAGCGTGTAGTTGTCCGAGTTCCTGGCTGTTGTCAAATCCAAGGGCACAGAGAAACCGAGTTGGATTTCTGTCAGTGAGGTGGTGACTTTTCCGGACGGCGTTTGAGTGAACACCACCGGTTCATCAGGGACCGTCAATGTAATCGTTGCTTGATAGCGATCGGTCGCTTCACCGCCTGTGCCATTGCCATCCTGATCCATCAGATTGTCAGCAAGGTCGCTGATTCCAGGGCCGACGGTGAAGGTGTAGTCGCCCGGTTCGGTCTGGTCTGCAAACGCAAACCGTGCCGTCGTGGGAGTCGGCAACGAGACCATCTCGATCGTGATCGGCCCACCTGGGCCAATCAGCACCAAGTCGTCAACCTCCAGCGAGTCCGCTTTGATGGGTTCGTCGAATGAGACGTCGATGTGCGAAAGCGAATGTCGAGTCTCTCCGTCCGGACGCGAACCAATCACCTTCGGCCCGGAGTCCACAACGGCAACTAGGTACACACCATCGGCTCGAATCTCGGGGTGCAGCTTGATGTTGTTGCCGACAGAAGATCCGATGACATTATTAAACGTACCATCCACACTCGCAAACGCGAGTATTCTAAATTCATCTGCCAATGAAGGCACGAAGCCATCCACCAGAGAGATCGAAAGTGAGCCATCAAGCGATGCGGAACCGGAAATAGCGAGCTGATCAAAACTGACTCCAGGTTCCAGTCCGCCAATTTCAACATTAAGCGATCCAGACGCTTGTTGCAGGAAACCTTCAAGAATAGAAAACGTCCCGATGCCTGGCCCTACATACGTAGCCCCCTTGTTTTGAAGATCGCCATCGACTGTGCCCGCTCCCGTGAGAGAAACATTTGATGAAATGATCAGTTGGCTTGTTGTAAGCTTTCCACCTGGCGGAACCTGCACGTAGGCGGCGGAAATTGTGGTCGACGTGACATTCGAACCAAGATCAATTTGACCACCTCGGGTAGCTCTGATAATCGATTCCGTCGTCGCATAGTTGTAGTTGAAATACCCCGTGAAGCTTGTCAAGTTCGGAAGATCAACTTGACTGGCCAGTGACTCCGAGCCGCCATCGGCCAGAAAGTGCACCGCACCGCTGGGAACCGTCATCGTCTCCACCGACGTGCCCATCTCGACCACACCGCCGTTGAGTGCTTCGACGCGAACTTCGTCATAGGGGTCTCGTACACCCGTCAGACTTGTTAGGTTGGGTAGCGACAAAACGCTACCCACGC